>CAINNT010000077.1 GCA_903851225.1 uncultured Chloroflexota bacterium | reverse complement strand
GCACGTGTAAGCACCACCGATGCAGGCCGAACCGTATTCGTCACGATGACCATGAGTGATCTGACGGAGAGCGGGGCGACTCTCGAGATGAGTGAAGGAATCGTTGATGCCCTTGCACAGATTGCCGAGGCCGATGTGGCGGTCTTCTTCAAGGAGGATGGCCCGGGTGCAGCACGTATCTCGGTGCGCACTAAGGGAGACGGCCCTGACGCCACGACAATCGTGGGCACGTTCGGTGGCGGTGGTCACGCACGAGCCGCGGGCGCCACGATTGAGCTCCCCATACACGACGCTGTTGCACCAGTTCTGTCACGCGTGACAGAGCTTCGCACCCACCACGTAGCGGGCTGAACGAATGGCGCGGCGACGGCCGAGTACGCCAGGTATCGATGGGGTGCTGCTGGTTGACAAGCCAAATGGCCCTACCAGCCACGACATCGTTGCGAAGATCCGCCGATTAACCGGCCAACCACGTATTGGCCACGGCGGTACGCTCGACCCATTTGCGACCGGATTGCTGGTGTTAGTCCTTGGTCGCGCCACACGCATGGCCAGCCTGCATCTAGGCGGGGAGAAGCGCTACGAAGCTACCTTCTCCTTCGGTGGCGCCACAACCACGGACGATCTCGATGGCGTACGTATCGGCGAACATGTCGCGCCGCCCTCACAGGCGTCCGTGGAGGCGCTGTTGCCGCGCTATCGCGGAGCGCTGGAACAGGTGCCCCCTTCACACTCCGCGAAGCGCACAGACGGAATCCGCGCCTATGAGCGTGCCCGCGCAGGGGAGCTGGTAGAGCTGGCTCCTCGCCCAATTGAGATCAAGAGATTTGAAGTGCTTGGCTGGGATGACTCTCACGCCGAAGAGCCGCTCCTGCACGCGAGGCTTGAAGTGAGTTCCGGAACCTACATCCGGGCGATCGCGCGTGACCTAGGTCGAGATGTCGGGAGTGGCGCACATCTCGTCGCGCTTCGTCGCGTAGGCTCTGGTGTCTTTGCAGTGGGAGAGGCGCACACCATGGAGCAGATCGCTGCAGCTGCACTTGCTGGGGAACTGCGCAACCTTCTACTGCCCATCGACGCTGGCCTTGACCACATCCCCGCGACGGAGGTTGGAGAACGTGGCGCAGCACTGCTCCGCGACGGCACTGCACTTCCAGTCGGCATGATGGACGCCGCAGGTCAGCAGGCTGCAGAGGGGAGCCCGCTCCGACTTCGAGTACACGGCGGAATCGCAGCACTAGGGCGACGTACCGCATTCGGCGCCCAGCCTGAGCGCGTCTTCATCGAATCTAACGCGTTGGCAACACATCAGTCATGAAGCGCATTGTTGGCTGGGACTCTTTGGCAGAAGAGATTGGGTCTGCCGAAGCCACTTCAGGGTCAGTTCTCACGTTGGGCGTGTTTGACGGGCTTCACCGGGGGCACATACGTCTCCTTTCGACGGCTGAGCGGCTTGCTCGGGCGGCAGGACTCCAGCGGGTGCATGTTGGCTTCACGCCGCACCCCGACCTTCTTATTCGAGGCACCGCACCACTGCTCCTCATTGACGAGGGCGAGCTTGAACTGCGAATGGCGGACGCAGGGATTGACCTTTGGTGTGATCTGCCCTTCACACCCGAGATGCGAGATACGTCGTGGGAGCGATTCCTTGAGCGCCTCGTCGGTGTCAGCAAGGCGAAGAGTCTCGTCCTCTCGCCAGAATCCGCGTTCGGGCGGGACCGCCAAGGAACGCTCCCCAACGTACGGGCCTGGGGAGCGGAGCATGGCCTGCAGGTGCACCCCGTCGCAGAGGTGCTCTCTGGCGGGGTTCCGATTCGGAGCACGCGCATTCGAGAGGCTGTCCTGGCGGGTGACCTCTCGGGGGCAGCACGCCTCCTCGCTCGACCGTATGCCCTCGCGGGGGTGCTCAAGGGGAACACTGTCGTCCTGCGGCCTAGCGAGGCTGCTGTGCCACCTCCAGGGGTGTATCGGGCTCGTGTTGGGGTGGCTGGGCGCCAAGAGGGGCGCCTCCCCCTGGTAGGGCGGTTGACCACCGTGCGGGTGAACGAGGACCAGAGCCTGATCACCCTGCTGCGGCCACATGCCGCCGATCAACGATTTGAAGGGGGTCGGCTCCGAGTCGCCCTGCTTGGAGGGCCTTCAGGCGCAGATTTGCTACCCTAAGCGCATCCAAGATGTGACGAAGAGATGAGGGGTGCCCTTGGAGCACCTCCAACATAAGGAGAACCACGACTTGCCACTAGACCAATCAACAACCGCACGCATCGTTGCTGAAAACGGGCGTCACGCTACCGACACTGGGTCCGCAGAAGTCCAGATCGCACTCCTCACGGAGCGAATTGGAGGGCTGACGACGCACCTGCAAACCTTCAAGCAGGACAATCACTCGCGCCGCGGGCTCTTGAAGCTCGTCGGTCAGCGACGTCGACTGCTGACATTCCTCAAGCGTGAAGATGCAGCGCGCTACGCCGCGCTCTCCGAAAAACTCGGACTTCGACGCTAACCACCCCTAGCCTCAGGCTGGGAATACACCGGCACGCGACAGAAGAACCGGTCGCGGCCTGATAGGAGAATCAAATGAGCAACATCACCAGCGTATCCGCCGAATTCGGCGGACAGACCCTCACAATCGAGACTGGTCGACTGGCCCGCCTCGCTGGCGGCGCAGTTACCGTTCGCTATGGCGACACGGTGGTACTCGGCACTGCAAACCGCAGCGAGCCACGACCAGGACTAGACTTCTTCCCTCTCACCATTGAGTTTGAAGAGCGCATGTACGCCGCGGGTAAGATTCCGGGCGGGTACATCAAGCGCGAAGGTCGAGCGTCTGAAAACGCTACGCTGTCCGCTCGGCTCACCGACCGGCCGATCCGACCCCTATTCCCAGAGGGGTACAAGGACGACGTCCAGGTTGTCATCACCGTGCTGAGCGCGGATCAAGAGAACGACCCGGATATCCTCGGAAGCCTGGCCGCCTCCGCGGCACTCACTATCTCTGAGATTCCGTTCCTCGGGCCCATTGGCGCTGTGCGCGTTGGAATCGTGAACGGAGCCTTCGTCATCAACCCAACATTTGATCAGCTCAAGGAGAGCGATCTTGACTTGGTCGTTTCAGGCACCGTTGACGCGATCATGATGGTCGAGGCCGGCGCAAACCTGATCACCGAAGAGAAGATGGCTGAGGCCATCGAGTTCGGACACAACGCCATAAAAGCGCTCGTTGCCCTACAGGACGAACTGCGCGCCAAGGTCGGCAAGGAGAAGCGTGTCCCGTACATCGAGCCAGGCACCGATAGCGTGCTCACATTCGCCGAAGCGGCGGTGAACGGCGGCACGTTTGTCATCGTAGACACCGAAACCACCGGCCTCGATCCGAAGATTTCAGATCTCGTCGAAGTGGCTGCTGTGAAGATCAAAGGTGGCAAGATCACCGATCGCTGGAGCAGCTTTGTCGATGCCGGGAACGGCATTGTCGGTGCGCAGATGCACGGCCTCACCGACAAGGACGTCAAAGGCGGACTCGCTCCAAAGGCGGCAGCTGAGAAGATCGCTGAATTCGCCAAGGGTGCGATTCTTGTCGGACACAACCTCGGCTTCGATGTGGCCTTCCTTGACGAGGCACTCGGCAAGGGTCGCGCATTTGCCACCGAGGGGGGCAGCTATCTTGACACCTACGTCCTCTTCAAGGAGGCATACCCCGAGAGCGAGTCGTTCAAGCTTGGAGATCTTGCCCGCGTCTATGGCGCCGCGACTACTCCAAACCATCGAGCCGCTGCAGATGCGGAAGCAACTGCAGAGCTATTGTTGATCCTTGCTGGCGAACTCCCTGGTCGCCTTGCCGCGCTCAAGGATGGGATCGCCGATTCGATCCGCGCCGCACGCAGCGGCAAGGGCGACCCGAAGGCGATGTTGGAGTCGGCGCGACGAAAGGCTCGGGTTGGCAAGAACCTCTTCGCCTGGATGCACAAGAAGACGGCCCGTAACCTCACGATGAAGGAGGGAATTCGTCTCGACGGCCGCAAGGTTGACGAGATCCGCAAGATCTCAGTTGAGGTTGGCCTGCTACCGCGTGCGCATGGCTCGGGCCTCTTCACTCGCGGAGATACGCAAGCCTTGAGCGTCGCAACCCTCGGACCTGTGGCACAGGGGCAGCGTCTCGACACGATCTCGCCGATCACCGAGAAGCGCTACATCCACCACTACAACATGCCGCCATACAGCACCGGCGAGAACAAGCCGATGCGCGGCCCAGGGCGCCGTGAGATCGGGCACGGAGCCCTTGCCGAGCGCGCACTGATCCCAGTGCTCCCATCAATCGAAGAATTCCCATACGCCATCCGAGTCGTTTCGGAGTGCGTAACCTCCAATGGATCAACCTCCATGGCATCAACGTGTGGCTCGAGCCTCTCACTCCTTGATGCCGGCGTACCGCTCAAGGCCTCGGTCGCTGGTGCGGCCATGGGCCTGATGTCGGAGCCAGACGGCGAGTTCACCGTCCTCACCGACATCCTCGGCAAAGAGGATGCGTTTGGCGACATGGACTTCAAGGTGACGGGGACCCGCACAGGGATCACCGCCTTGCAGATGGACATCAAGGTGCAGGGGATCAACGGGGCGATCATTCGCACCGGCCTCAAGGATGCGCTCGCAGCGCGACTCCAGATCCTCGACAAGATGGACGCGATCATCAGCACGGCTCGACCAGAGCTCTCTGATTTCGCTCCACGTATCACCACCATCAAGATCAATCCAGAGAAGATCCGCGACATCATTGGCAAAGGTGGAGCGGTGATCCGCAAGTTGCAGGATGACTTCCAAGTCAACATCAACGTGCAGGATGATGGCACCGTGCAGATTGCATCGTCCGATCCAGAGCGAACCAAGGGCGTTCTCGATGCGATCAACGGAATCACGAAAGAGGTCGAGGTCGGAGCTTTGTACATGGGCAAGGTGACCCGCATCATGGGCTTCGGCTGCTTCGTCGAGATCCTTCCAGGCAAGGAAGGCCTCGTGCGCATCGGAGAGCTTGCCGAGTACCGAGTGAACACTGTCGAGGACGAGGTCGCAGTTGGCGATGAGATCATGGTCGTGGTTACCGAGGTTGATCGCCAGGGCCGCGTCAATCTCTCGCGACGCGCCGCAATGCAGCGTCACAAGGCCGCGCCGCAAGGCTAATCGTGTCCCTTTGTTTCAGGGAATCGATTGAGGATCTGCGGTCCTGCCGCAGGTCCTCAATAGTCTACTGGGCAGCGTGAGCAGCGCCGTGCGACCTGAAGGATACGTGGTGGCAGTCCTCGGGGCTACCGGTCTCGTTGGTCAGACCATGATCTCGGTGCTTGAACAGCGCAGCTTCCCGGTTCGAGCCCTTGTCCCGCTTGCAGCATCAGGTGGCGGGAGAACTGTGAAATTCCGAGGTGCCGACATTCCCGTGCAGCAGGTCACGCCGGACTCTTTTGACATGGTTGACATTGCGCTCTTTAGTGCAGGTGGCGCGGCCAGTTTGATGTATGCACCCGAGGCTGCCGCACGTGGCTGCGCTGTTGTTGATAATTCCAGCGCCTGGCGAATGGATGCGAACGTCCCGTTGGTCGTGTCGCAGGTCAATCCTGAAGCGCTCACGGATCACAACGGTATCATCGCAAACCCGAATTGCTCCACCATGCAATTGGTGCCGCTGCTCAAAGCGCTCTCTGAGGCGGCGGGGCTTGAGCGCGTGGTTGTTGCAACCTACCAGGCTGTTTCTGGCGCGGGGGCAAAGGCGGTAGCGGACCTTGCCCAACAGCGCGCCACGCTGGTGCGTGGAGGCAGTGCCACCTCAACGATCTACCCGCATGCAGTTGTTTCCAGTCCGATACCGGCGATCGATGTGTTCCTTTCAGACGGCTCAACCAAAGAGGAGACAAAGATGGTCAACGAGAGCCGAAAGATTCTTGCTCTGCCGAACCTGCGGATCTCTGCCACGGCAGTTCGCGTACCTGTGGAGCGAAGCCACTCCGAGGCAGTCCATGTCGAGCTCTCCAGGCCGCTCAGTCCTGATCAGGCGCGAGCAGCTTTTTCGCAAATCACAGGTGTCACCGTCATAGATGATCCCGCGAATCACGCCTATCCGCTCGCCGCAATAGCGTCGGATAACGACGAGATTTACGTCGGTCGGGTTCGAACCGATGCCAGCGTTGAGCACGGTCTCGCCTTCTGGGTGGTGAGTGACAATGTGAGAAAAGGCGCCGCGACCAATGCCGTCCAAATCGCTGAGCTCTTAGTCGACATGGATCTAGTCCATGGAGCTCACCACGACGCCTGATCGGGTCGCTCTTGAGCTTGCCTCGGTAGCCCGTGACGCCTCAGTCTGTACTGCCTGTGCGCTGTCGGCATCCCGAACTCGGGTCGTGCCAGGTGAGGGGAGTGCCTCCGCAACGCTCGTCTTCGTAGGGGAGGCCCCAGGGGCGCAGGAGGACGTGGCTGGCGTCCCATTTGCTGGTCCTTCGGGCCGCCTCCTCGACAACCTTTTGGCCTCCATCGGGATCAGCCGTGAGGAGGTCTTCATCCTCAACACGGTGAAGTGTCGGCCCCCGGGAAATCGCAACCCGCAACGAGGTGAGATCACTGCCTGTGCGCCGTTTCTGTCACGCCAGTTGCTGGCGATCCGACCGCGGATCATCGCCACCCTCGGAAGACACGCCCTCGCTGTCTTTGCGCCAAACGCAAGGATTGCCGAGGTGCACGGGCGACCTCTTGCACAGACAGAGGTGAGGGCCAATACCAACGCCGTGCTCTTCCCGCTTTACCACCCCGCAGCGGCGCTCCACAACGGGCGCCTCCGCCCCACGTTGGAGCGCGATATGGCGGCTCTGCGGGAATATCTTGACGCGCGTGCTCGCGAAGTGGCGGGGGAGGCTACCCTACGCGAGGTGGATTCGGTGCCGATTCGGCCCCAGTCCAGGAAGAGAGGGGAGGCTGAATGACGCGACGCCAGCAACCGGCACGCCGAACAGCCGAACCGAGGCGTGCTCAAGAGACGCATCGGCCCCCAAAGGCTGCTGCGAGCGGCCCAGCGCTGCGACTCATCCCGCTTGGAGGCATGGGGGAGATCGGGAAGAACCTCTACCTCTACGAGTACCAGGACACGATCATCCTCGTCGACTGCGGACTTGCCTTTCCCGATGAAACCACCCTGGGAGTGGACATCATCATTCCCGACATCAAGTACCTGCGCGCGCGACGCAGCGCCGTGAAAGCAGTCCTGATCACCCACGGGCATGAGGACCACGTCGGGGCGCTCCCGCACATTCTCCCCGACCTGCCTGGGGTGCCGGTCTACGCCAGCACCCTTGCGCGCGGCCTCCTCGCCAATAAGCTGAAGGAGTTCAAGGTCACCGCCAATCCGCTTCGCCCACTCGACCCAGGCAGCCACCTTGAGGTCGGCCCTTTCACCATCGAGCCATTCCGAGTGGGGCACTCAATTCCAGATGCGATGGGCTACGCGATTCATTCACCAGTCGGCACGGTAATTCACACCGGCGACTTCAAGTTTGACCAGACTCCAGCCGATGGCAAGACCGCAGACTTTGCCATGCTTGCAAGATTCGGCGCACAAGGCGTACTCGCACTCGTGTCCGATAGCACGCGCGCTGAAGCTCCCGGCTATACGCCGAGCGAACAGGTCGTTGGTCAGGCGTTCAGGGGGATCATCAGCAGCGCACCTGGGCGTGTAATCATTGCAACCTTCGCCTCGAATATCGCGCGTATCCAGCAGGTGCTAGATGCCGCAGGCGAGTTCCATCGAAAGGTTGCCGTTGTCGGTCGCTCCATGGAGCAGAACGTCAAGATCGCTCGTGATCTTGGCTATCTGAAGTTCCCGACACCCCTCCTTGCAAAAGAGGAAATTGCACGGCGCACCAAAGAGCCACTCGTGATCGCCACCACCGGCGCCCAAGGCGAACCGATGGCAGGCCTGGCCAAGATGGCGAAGGGAGAGCACCGCAACGTAGAGATTCAGAATGGCGACACCGTCATCGTCTCTGCGTCCCCGATCCCCGGGAACGAAGAGGCGGTCGGCCGAACCGTTGACAGCCTCTTCAAGTCCGGGGCCAACGTGATTTACCACTCCATCGCGCAAGTCCATGTATCGGGACACGCTTCGCAAGAGGAGCTGAAGATGATGCTCGCGCTCACCAAGCCGAAGTATTTTGTACCGATGCACGGCGAGATGCGCATGCAGGTCGCCCACGGTCGACTTGCGACACAAATGGGGGTAGCTCCATCGGCAGTCTTCATCATTGAAAACGGAACCCCTGTTGAGTTTGCCGCCGATGGCACAGCTCGGCGCGGGAAAGCAGTTGACCACGGTGCCGTTTTCGTGGACGGATCTTCTGTTGGTGAGATCAGCGAGATCGTGCTCCGAGACCGACGCACACTGGCAGACGACGGCATCGTCGTGGTGATTGCAACGATTGACGCCCGCACTGGCAAGCCTGTCGGTCGGCCAGCTCTCGTCACCCGCGGATTCCTCAATGGGGATGAAGACAACAAGCTCGTAGATGAGGCGATCACTATTGCGCTCAAGTCAATCCAACATAAGGGAGATCGTGGCGCTGAGGCCGGCCTGATTAAGGCTCAGCTGAGTGAGTCGGTATCAAGGTTCCTCAGCAAAGAGACTCGGCGTCGCCCCTTGGTTGTTCCTGTGGTGGTCGAGGTTTAGTTGATGGCTAGACGGAGAGGGGAGGCAACGAACGGGGAGAGGCGTCGAGGACCACTCGCGTCACGATCTGCGCTTCGCACGCTCTTGTCCCTCGCACTTGCGGTAACTGGCGTCATCTTTGCCGTAGGGCTGGTTCTTCCCGGTCGTGGAGCCCTGGCCGATGTCTTACGTGATGTGCTTGCTCCATGGTTTGGTGCGGGGCGATGGGCAGTTCCAGCCCTGCTGATTGGCTTCGCCATTTGGATCGAACGGCGCTCTTCAACCTCTTCCCGAATCTATGTACGTATTGGGCTCTCCCTGGTATCAATTGTCGCCGCTCTCGCATTGGTGGAGATCGTCTTCCCAACTCACGGCGGTCGCATCGGTAGCATTGCCGGCGGTGGCGCCGCCAGTTTGTTGACCGGGATCGGTGCCTTTGCCGCTTGGGTCGGCATTCTCGTTGCGATCGGGCTCATTCTCGCTGAGTCCACGGTGCGAAGGATCTTTGCCACACTCTTCTCCTCGGCAAAGATTGGCGCAGAGGTTATTGGGGATGGGGTCGAAAAACTCGCCGCTGAACGTGAGCGAATCATGCGGGAACGAGAGGCTGCGAGAGCCGATGAAGCCGCTCGTGCAATGGCTGAAACCACGAGCAAGCCCGTCATCAGCATTGTCCAAACACCGACCGATATTGAGGTCTCACCGAACGCGGCAGCAGCCCCTGAAACGAACCCTGAGGGCGTGCGCGCAGGGGGATCCGTGCGGGGCAGTGGCGTAACGCCTGAATCTGGCACCACCGCTCCCACGTCAACCGTTGCCGAGGGCGGGGTCGTTGCGTGGCAGCTCCCCTCGACACACCTTCTGGATGCGCCTGCCAAGGCGATCAGCCCGAATGCCGGAATCCATCAAGCAAACGCCGCGATTATCGTTCAGAAACTACGTGACCTTGGTATCGAGATCATTTCGGTAACGGCAAATCCTGGGCCCGTGGTGACGCAATATGAGCTGACTCCTGCCCCTAACGTCCGCATTAGCCGTATTGAAGGACTAGGCGATGACCTTGCGATGGCCCTGAGCGCCCGGTCGATTCGGATTGAAGCACCTATTCCTGGAAAAGCGGTCGTAGGCATAGAGATCCCTAATCAAGAGGCCGAAGCGATCCGACTTCGTTCACTGCTCGCTTCGAACAGCTCTTCTGGCGCATGGGAATCTAGATTCGTGCTCCCGTTTGCCCTGGGCAAAGATGTTGGCGGAACGCCACAGATACGTGATTTGGCAAGCATGCCGCATCTTTTGATTGCCGGAGCAACTGGTTCAGGCAAGAGTGTGATGGTCAACGCCATCATTGCCTCGCTCTTGTTTGCAAGGACTCCACAGGAGCTACGCCTAATCCTCGTCGACCCAAAACGTGTCGAGCTCTCAGGCTATAACGGACTGCCGCATCTTCTGGTACCGGTGGTCACCGAGTCCGACAAGGCAGCCGCGGCCCTGAAGTGGGCGGTACTTGAGATGGAGAATCGATACCGAATGTTTGCAAGCGCAGGGGCGCGCAACCTCGAGGGATACAACGCAACCCGGGAAAACATGTATGACCGAATGTACTCGATCGTGATCATTATTGACGAGCTCGCTGACCTGATGATGCAGGATGGACGCGAGACTGAAGAATCAATCGTTCGGATTGCACAAAAGGCTCGCGCCACTGGCATCCACCTCATCCTGGCAACACAGCGACCGTCAGTGAACGTCGTGACCGGATTGATCAAAGCGAACATTCCGAGCCGTATCGCTTTCTCCATGGCAAGCCAAATTGATTCGCGCACCGTGCTCGACGCCCCTGGGGCCGAAGACCTAATCGGTCGCGGCGACATGCTCTTTCAGCCGTCAGACGCGCCAAAGCCAACACGTATGCAAGGCGTCTTTGTCTCTGACCGAGAAATCAACGAAGTTGTGGCGCATTGGCGAGGGCAGGGACTTCCGGACTATCAGCTAGGAATCGTTGCAACCGCCGAGCGTGGTGGCGGGGGTGGAGCGGATCGGGGTCGCGACGAGGAGCCAGCCGATCGCCTCTTCGATGAGGCGGTGCAGGTTATTGCGGAACATGATCGCGCCTCGGCCTCACTCTTGCAGCGTCGACTTCGCATCGGCTACGCGCGTGCGGCGCGAATTATTGATCAGCTTGAAGAGCAGGGATATATCGGTCCATTCGACGGCTCATCGGCACGAGTGGTGAATCGCCAGAAGATCGCGGCAAATGCAGTCCAATCAGATGGCGGCAATGCTGGTGATTCAAGTAAAGCAGGGGAGTCAGGGGACGAGGCGTAGCACATGAGTGATCACGATCCCATCGTGCCACTTGAGCTAGGCGCAGCTGAATCGTTCGCGACAAAGGAGCCAAGCATTGGTGATCGTCTACGCCAAGCGCGCGAACGTCGAGGGCTGACCATCACGGAAGTGTCCGCGATCTTGAAAATTCGAGCGCCGATCCTTGAGGCATTTGAACGAGAGGATCACAGTAACCTTCCACCTCGGGTGTACGCCCTCGGACAACTTCGCACCTACGCGGCGTTTCTCGGGCTGGATCCCTCAAGCGTTGTAGCAGGGTGGCAATCGACCCCTCTTTCTTCGGAGGCTACGCCTATACCGCTCAGCCCTAAAACCACCGCGCGGAATCGCCTCGTTAACGTTCATCCGAGCTTCGTTCGTTCGTCCCGCGGCCTACTGGCTTTAGGCGGCGTAGGGTTAGTAGTCCTTGCAATCAGCGCGTTTATGGGTCTCCAGATCATTAGATTCATCCTGCCACCATCGGTCGCGATAACCTATCCGGTCGAAGCGGTGAGCAACCTCGCAGCGGGTACGCTCACCCATGAAATCAAGGGGACTGCTGATGCGCGGGCTAGCATCATCGTAAGCACGAGTGCTGGGGCGCGGATTACGACCATCGCGGACGCGAGCGGCCTATGGCGAATCACTATCCCACTCGGGAGTGGCAGCACCGAAGTTATTGCACAAGCCATAAAGCCGGGTACGGGCGGAGAAGCCAGCACCTCGGAGGAGCGCATCTTCGTCGTCGCGCTTCCGGATAAGGAGTCACCGGAGATCACCGTAACGCAACCGACCGCGAATCAGGTGATTGAGAATGGTGACGTGCCCGTATCAATCCTGACGAATCCGAACAGCATGATTGAAATCACCGCAACCGACGGCTTGGGCGAGATGTTGACCTCGACGCTCACGAGCGACGCGGCTGGGACAGCATCCGGGAGAATCGCGCTCCCAACGGGTCGTTGGACGATAAGTTTCAGCGTCGCCAACGCAGAGGGGGAACTCAGTCAAGCAACCCGCACCGTCGAAGTCTCGTTCCGTGGGGTTACTGTGACCGTCACGGGCGGCCCCTTTGCCACGTGGATTCGAGTGTGGGTCGATGGACAGTCTGATCCGTCAGTAGGCGTCTCCGGCAGAACAGTGACCCCTGGCACGCGGCTCACCTTTACTGGGACGAAGCGGATAGATGTACGGAGTGGCGACCCATCGGTTCTGCTATTCACGCTCAACGGGCGTACGATAGACGCACTCGGGAACGGTACTGGAGCCCAAACATACGCGTTCCTCGACACGGGGAAGGTGCAAGAATCGTCAAGGAGGTAGGGAATGGCAACAGATAATTCATTCGATGTCGTATCGGAATATGACGAGCAGGAGCTTAAGAATGCCCTTGATCAAACTCGCCGAGAGATCGCAACTCGATACGATTTCCGCGACGCAACCGCCGAGATCAAAGAGGAGAAGGGCGAGTTGATCATCCGGGTAGACGGTGACCTACGACTCAAAGCTCTGCGCGACATTCTCGAGTCAAAATCGGTAAAGCGCGGCATTGACCTTCGTACATACGAATGGGGGAAGGCTGAAGCAGCTGGCGGGGATACCCTTCGTGTCCATGTCAAACTACGCAAGGGCCTTGACGATGTCGCTGCAAAAAAGATTGCCAAATTTATCCGTGACTCGTTCCCTAAGGTAAAAACCCAAATTCAGGGCGAGGCTGTACGTGTCACCGGTAAATCGCGCGATGAGCTGCAAGAGGTCATGTCAAGCCTGAGGGAGCTTGATGTTGATCGGCCGCTGCAGTTTGAGAACTATCGGTAGCGCGTGACTCGCCCAATTAGCGAGATCACGGCTGGGTTGGAGCCCTCTCGGAAGGGGGCGCCGCTGCGGCCAGGATCACGCCTTCACATTATCGGCGTTGGAGGCACCGCAGCACTCGCTGCGGCGCTGCACGCTCAAGCACTTGGTGTGCGTGTCTCAGGGTATGACCAGGCCCTTTCAGAGGATTCGGCAAGGCTACTCTCAGATGCGGCAATTCCAGTAGGCTCTGCAGAGAGCCCTGAAGTGCTTCGATTCTGCGAGCGGCTGAGCCCTGAGAGCACCGTCGCGATTTCAAAGGCAATTACCAGCACACAACCCCAACATCCGGAGGTTCTCCTAGCTCGAAGGGCAGGAGCCCAAACGATTTCTGTACAGCAGGTGATCGCCGATGCTGCTGCAACGCGCGGCGGCCTCCTCATTGGTGTTGGAGGCACGCACGGAAAGACCACCTCAACTGGCTGGGTACTTGACGCGCTCAATCACTCCGGCATCAAGATGTCCGCCTTTGTTGGCGGTCCGCTCGCTGGGGACCTTGGAACTCCTGCAGGATCACCGGTTCACATCGGCAGCGATGCAGGGTTCATCGTTGAGGCTGATGAATACGGCGGAAACTTTGATGCCTATCACGTCGATCGTGCACTGATCCTCAATGTTGACTGGGATCATCCCGACATCTTTGCCGACCGTCTCGCTGCCGTAGATACCTTTGCCCGATGGTCAGCATACCCAGCTGCAAACGGCGCTGCGTTCATAAACACAGGGGATCAGGGGGGCGCTGAGTTGGCAGCACGACTCGTTCGTGATGGTTGTCACAACGTCTATACGTTCACACTGTTGGTTGGCACTGGACCAACGCAGGCGGATGTGAGCGCACAGTTGATCTCCAGAGGCGGCGGAGGCTACTCAATCTCTGTCGATCGCGTCTCGGATCGTGCTGCACTCGTGGCCCCCGCACTCGGCGATCTTCTGAATCGAGAACTGCCGATTGGGCTACTAGGTGCTCACAACGCGTCAAATGGCTTGGGCGTTGCATTTCTTGCCGCAAGTGTCAAGGGTACTGCCGACGGGATTGCGAGTTCGCTGGCGACATTCGGAGGCGTCGGCCGACGGATGGAGGTGCGCTATGATCGGAATTCGATCACTGTTCTTGACGACTACGGGCATCACCCGACCGCTATTGATGCCACGATCGCAACGGTGCGCCAGCGCTATCCTGGTCGGACCTTGCTGCTTGCGATTGAGCCGCTGACCTACCACCGAACATCAGCACTCCTCGAGGGCCTGGCCAAGTCGTGCAGTCGCGCAGATCGGGTTGCGGTCGCCGAGATCTTCGCGGTACGCGACCTCGACACCACCAGTGTTTCAGCTGCCACCCTGGCGGAACGGATCGTAGCCCTCGGCACGCCAGCCACAGCGCCGGGCACCGTCTTGGATACGGCGGCAGCGTTGCTGCCCGCTATCGAACCTCACACGGTCGTGCTCGTCATGGGCGGCGGGCGCTCAACGGAACTCGCTAGAGCGCTGGCACAAGGCCTTTCGGTCGCGCCGTAGCGCGCCAGCTGCGGAGCAGGGGAGAGGGTCTACGCGCCCTCAGGCGACCCAGCGGCGGGGTCAGGTCCCGGGGGTGGCAGGGTGGCAGCCGTAGCGGCGAGCGCCTTGGCCTCTTCGCTTTCGGGTCGCGCGAACAGAGGGTGACCCTCCGAGGTTAAGCAGCGTCCCGTAGCCAAATCCCACTGCCACCCATGGATGCTGCACGTGAGCGTCCTGCCATCTGTGGTGCCGAATCGTGTGAGGTCGGCCTTCATATGCGGGCAACGGCGCTGGATCTGCCAGCCAGTCAGTTCGAAGGTTCCCTCGGTCGGGCCGTTTTCGGCATAGAAGCCCTCTGCGTACTGAATCCTTGCCACAGAGAGGCACTTGAACCACGTATAGACGTAATCGTTGTAGGCCCCTTTGCGCCACGCCGAGAATCGCAACGAGAGGAAGAGGCTGTTGACCCAGTCGTCGGTCCGGGTGCGCACGAGGTGATCCAGAAGGTGGCGGGGGATGGTGAAGCGGAAGGTCACCTCTCGACCATCGTCGGCAATAACTGAACGCTCCGGGAAATCAAGTAGCACCGCCTCGTCATCGGTCTGGATCTTGACTGCGGTGCCGATTCCATCGCAGACCCGAGGGCCAAGCGCCATGAGTGGCTCGAACCATGCCTTCAGCTCGGAAACCAGATTCGTTCGCGGGCCTTCCCACGATGACTTCTCGGCTGCAATGACAGGTGCCATGTCGGTTGCGTATCTGCGCAAATACGCTTCCTTGTCTGCAAAGACATCTTGCACAGACAGATCACCCAGCGGGTGCTGCACGGTGAAGTTTCCGGTGGCGTTGAACTCACCGATGCTCCCTGGAAGCATGAGGACCGCCTGCTGCCCTTCGGCCTGCAGTCGCTCTACCATGAATCGCTGGTCAGGGAAGATCGAATCGTCGGCGTTGTGCACATCGTTCCACCGGAAGAGTTCATCATCGAGGAAACAGGGGGGGCCAGCGGAGGGGATCACCACGCGAGGCGAGATGATCTCAACGTACCGGGCGGCTCGGGTGAATTGCGCTGTGCGCTTCTTTTTCGCGAGTGCCTCAGCAGCCTTCGCAGGCATCTCGTAGACCATGGGGTACCAGATCGCACCGCTGAACTGCAGGAGACAGATATCGATCGGACCCTGGACCAAGAGGCGGTCAGGGTCCGTAGGGCGGCTGTCGTTAAGGTTCAGGAGGCGTTCTACGCCGTCGTCGATCAGCAGTGCGGAATCGCCAATTGGGCCGTCTGTTGGGGCCGTAAGGGCCTCTACAACAATGTTGAGGCCACCATGGCGTACGGGGACTCCAGATTCCGTCTCGATAAACGTATGGAAACCGAGCCCCTGTAGCGCCTCCTTCAGTTCCGGGAGCGGATAGGCGGGGAGGATTACCACCGCATCCTTGTTGCAGTAGCTCTTGAGCCATTCGGGATCGAAGTGGTCCCGGTGCAAATGGCTGATGTAGAGGTAATCGGTGGCGCCGAGCGCTGCATGGTCGAGCTTGTCATTACGCGGGTATGGGAACCAGCCTGCGTAGTACGCGGGATTGAACCAGGGATCGCACAGGATGGATCCGTGCGCGGTGTGGATCTTGACTCCGGCCTGGGCGATGAACTCAATGCGCATGGGGGGAGGATAGCGACGTTCCGTGCTCAGCGCCCAGCCTGCTTCGTCACATAACTATCATTATCGGAACCAAGAAGGGACAGCTGGACGCGCCACCCCGCTCCTGTCTTCAGCCCCCTGCAAGTACCCGGAATAGAGCCGGCGTTACAGCAGCTTTGCCGTTGCGTTTCGCTTGAGGCGTTTCAGTTCACCGGCCATTTCAGGGGTGGCAAAACCTGTGACATGGAGGGAATCCTCGTCGTAGGCCACCTGGATGCCGCCTCGGGCGCGAATCGACTCAACCTCCCCCACCGCCGTGTATGGAAGCCGCAGGTCTACCGGGGTGCCCTGGCGTTGGAGCGTCTCCTCAATGGCACTACGCAGCGGACCAAGGCCAAGCCCGGTTACTGCCGAAACCCCGAGCGCCGCAGGGTCGATATCACGCGGGTGTACCTGACCTGCATCAATTTTGTTGGCGGCGACGATGCGTGGCTTCTCTGATGCGCCGAGTTCTTCAAGTACAGCCTGCACCGTGGCACGATGCTCTAGAGCGTGGTGGTCTGAGGCGTCGACAACTTCGAGGAGCAGGTCGGCGCGAGATACCTCTTCAAGGGTGGCGCGGAAGGCATCAACGAGCTGGTGCGGCAGCTTGTGGATGAACCCCACGGTATCGGTCACGATGGCATGTAGTCCACCCGGTAATCGCACTCTACGGCTCGTCGGGTCCAAGGTTGCGAAGAGACGATCCTCAGCAAGCACCACGCTGCTGCCAACCAGGCTGTTCAGAAGGGTTGATTTGCCCGCATTCGTGTAGCCAACAATTGCAACAGTTGGTTCACCACGCGTCGTTCGGCCCTTGGCGCCAGTCTCCCGATTGCGCCGAACTTGGTCGACGCGTGCCTTCATCACTGAGATGCGATCGCGGATCAGGCGGCGATCCGTTTCGAGCTGGGATTCGCCTGGCCCGCGTGTGCCGATCCCACCACCGGTACGCGACAGGTGTGTCCAAAGCTTTGTGAGGCGAGGCAGCTGATATTCCAGCTGGGCAAGTTCGACCTGTAAACGCCCTTCGCGAGTTCTCGCGTGGAGCGCAAAGATGTCCAGGATGAGCCGACTGCGATCGATCACCTTGACGCCGAGGATCTCTTCGAGGCCCCGCTGCTGTGTCGGCGACAGCTCATCATCCGCGATGAGCAGCGTAAATCCCGTTTCAATCTTGGCTGCGAGGAGCTCAGCGGCCTTGCCCGCGCCGATGTAGGTGTCCGGATCAGGATGTCGCCGCCGCTGCCATTCGGCGCCAACGATGTCAGCACCTGCGGTGCGAGCGAGACTCGCGAGTTCTTGAAGGCTATCTTCGGCCGGCCACCCCACATCGCTTCCTGTGTCAACCGCGATCAGAAATGCACTTTCGGGAGTCGGCGTTAAATCAATTGGTGCAACTTTTTTCGTCACTGTCCCTCTAGCGTAGCGTGATCCTGAGCGCATGCGGGAGGAGGTCTTGCGCAATCGCCGCCGCAGAACGCCCATCGGTTGCTATCGTGCCGGCAAGCTCTTCACCGCGGTACCAGGTGCGCTGTCGTCGGGCGTACGCCCACGTTCGTGTCGCCGCTGTGCCAATGGCACGTTCACGGTCTATCCTTTGGTCTAGATACGCCTGCGCTTCGCGATACCCAATGCCTGAGAGCGCCGGGGTATCCGCTGGGAGGCGTGCGGCGAGTTGCTCGGTCTCCTCAACGAGGCCATCGTCAAATTGTGTTCGCACCCGTGCAGTGATGGCAGCTCTGTGTCGCTCGAGGTCAGCGTCGTCAATTTGCAGATACGCAGTTGGAGCGGGCCAAGGATTCTCCTCCTCGGCGAGCGGGTCACCTCCGAGCCGCACGATCTCTAGCGTACGAATCAAGCGCCGCGCACTGGCGGTTGCAACAGCCTCAGCCGCTGCCGGATTTCGTTCGCGGAGCTCCGTGTCCAGCGGTTCACGGCCCGCATTGGCTAACTGGAACTCAAGTTGAGATCGGATGAGAGGGTTGCTGGGGCGCGCACCGCCGGATAGGAATCCTTTAAGCAGGCCCCGCTGATATAGCCCAGTCCCACCTACGACGATGGCAATCCCCTCTCCCCCACTCCTCTGAGCATGATCGCCAATGGCGGCGCGGGCAGCATCAAGCCAGTTGTAGAGGGTGAAGGGCTCACTGGCTTCGGCAATATCGATGCAGGCATGCGGCCGCACCGCGCGAATCTCTGCGCTGACTTTGTCGGTTCCAATATCGAATCCACGAAACACCTGACGCGAATCAGCTGACACGAGCACCGAACCCACGCCTGCCGCGTCAAGCACATCGGCTAGTGCCAGCGCGACGGCGCTCTTCCCTACCGCGGTAGGGCCACCGATCACCAAAACCGGCAGGGTTGGTGCGCTACCGGGCGTAATCAACCGCCCGTGTCTCGCGGATCACCGTGACACGAATCTGTCCTGGATACGCGAGCTGTTCTTCGATTCGCTTGACCACATCATGAGCAATGGTGCGCGCCTGCTCGTCGTTGACCTGATCAGGGCGCACGAGGATGCGCACCTCACGGCCCGCCTGCACGGCATAGACCTTCTCGACTCCCTCGAATCCGAGTGCAATCTGCTGAAGATCCTCGAGCCGGCGAAGGTGCGCCTCGCCCTGGTCTCCACGAGCTCCAGGCCGAGCAGCGCTGATTGCATCGGCAACTTGAACGATTGGAGCCTCGCGTGCAGTGCACTCGACCTCTTGATGGTGCGCAGCAATCGCGTTGACGATGCCCTCCGGCATGCCATGACGGCGAGCCAGGTCGGCACCGATGGCCGCATGCGTTCCCTCAATCTCGTGGTCAAGGGCTTTGCCGATATCGTGAAGGAGCCCGCCAACCTTGGCCGCACGAATATCCATACCGAGTTCGCCGGCAACGGCGCCAGCAACTTGAGCAGTTTCAATCGAGTGGAGCAAGACATTCTGTCCAAACGAGGTTCGCCACTGCAGGCGTCCGAGGATGCGCAGAAGCTCTGTCGGGATACCCGTTACACCTACCTTGAGCGCAGCTGCCTCGCCGTTTTTCAAGGCGTCCGCATCAACCTCACCTTGCGCCTTTGCGACGATTTCCTCGATGCGAATCGGATGGATTCGTCCATCTTGCATGAGGCGCTCGAGTGCGACGCGTGCCACTTGGCGACGAACTGGATCAAAAGATGAGAGCGTCACCTGGAGCGGTGTCTCGTCGATGAGTAGCTCAACGCCTGTAGCCGCTTCCAGTGCGCGAATGTTTCGCCCTTCGCGTCCGATCAGCCGGCCCTTCATCTCGTCGCT
>CAINNT010000076.1 GCA_903851225.1 uncultured Chloroflexota bacterium | reverse complement strand
CGAGTGCGTGTACGAACTCGGCAATTGCCTCTGCCTCCTCAATTGACCAAGCTCCTTCACGATCATGGTTGACATTCAGATAGACCAGCGGAGGGATTGGTTCGCGATCCCCTTCCAGGAGAACAGATTGGCGTTGCTGATCGGGATATGCCGCGGTGAGGCGGCCCTCGTAGAAAGTGTCTCCGAGGAAGTCCGCAATCCCTGGGTGGAGACGGTAGGTCCGCTCAAGGAAGACGCCATCC
This sequence comes from uncultured Chloroflexota bacterium, assembly GCA_903851225.1. Classification (GTDB taxonomy): domain Bacteria; phylum Chloroflexota; class Limnocylindria; order Limnocylindrales; family Limnocylindraceae; genus Limnocylindrus. Next base: position 2,827 of record CAINNT010000076.1, on the reverse strand, counting down.
GCAGGCTGCACGGTCTGCACATCGTCGCCGAGCCAGTGTGACATGGTCGAGATGCCAGACGGCCCTGGCGGGTGGTGGCCTTGCGTGACCATTGGAAGCTGCTGCGGGTCGCCGAGGAGAATAATCTTCTTTGCGCAACGGGAGATGCCCACAAGGTCTGCCATCGAGTACTGGCCCGCTTCATCCAGAATCAGCACATCAAACGCGTCCGCAACTGCCGCGTGTGAGAACGTGTAGCGCGTGCCGCCAACAACAGCCCCGCTCTGATCCAGGATCCAGTCTCCGAGCTTTTCGCCAGAGAGCTGCTTCCAACGGGGGTGCCCCTTCTCTGCAATCCGCACAAGCTGCGGTGCGAGACCGGATTCGCGAATGGGGATTTGATACGCGGCGTGGGATTGTGTGGTCACAGCCACTGCGTCGCCGCGGCTGACCAGCGCATCAATGATGCGTCCGCCCAGGTACGACTTTCCTGTGCCGGGAGGCCCTTGCACCACCAACACATCACCCGCCTGGATCTTCAACGCCGCCTCAAGCCCGCGATCAGACCCCGCCATAGAGGCATCAATAACGCGCAGGCAGCCTGGAGATTCGCGGTACAGCAGCCGTCTGGTGATGAGCGGCACTGCATCGGGCCCCGCGAGTGCCGCTTCACTGAAATCGGCCATAGCCTCTTCTGGCCCAGATCCGTAATACGTGTCACCTTCATTGATGCTTGTTGGGTGTTCGGAAACGTTGTACTCGCCCCAATTCACCCACACTTTGCGAGCTGAGAGATCGAGCGTAGTGATCACACCCTCAATGATGTCAGCACCGACGATCGCCTCCACTTTGTCGTCACGCTCCAGCGTGACAAGTTGCGGAGGGAACGAGTAGCTCCCGTCAGCCTCTCTCGTGAGATGTCCAATCGCTTTCGGCTCATCGTGGAGCGAATGTCCTGGCGCCTCATATGCATGCATCTTGTCCATGAACGATGCAACACTTTCGCGAGAGTAGAAGCCTGTGAGATCTGCACACCAGCGATGCCATTGCGCGCCTGCTGCATCATCCACTGCCTCACGCTGCGCAACAAGATCTCGGTGCGCCGCCTCAGCCGTCTTTAGACGCAAGGTCAGCGCTGCGCGATCTGCCTGCATTTTGAGCGCTTTCTCACTGGTCTTCTTTATCTTCTTTGGCGGCGGAAGGGGGCCGAACTCAGCAACTGGGAACTGCTTCCCGTAGGTACTCCGGATTGATTCAAGCCAAGCGTGCAGCGCAACAAGCGACCGACAGTCATCTTCGTTGTATCCGCGCAGCGTTTCGAGGTGTGCGCTCTTTTCGCTCTGCTCTTCTGCCACCAGATAGCGGAAGTAAGAGATTGCGGGGAGCTTGACCTCTTTGAGCGGAACTGTGCGCGTGTACTTTGTGATCAACTCAATTTCTTTCAGTGAGTAGCGCTCCACGCCAATAGTGGATACGCGGACGGTGATGTCGCGCAAGTCGACCCAGTTGATCTGATCGAGAAGATCCTGACCGTACCCGTACTCATCGGCGAGCCGTCTGAACGTTGAAGGTTCAAACGGGCTGAAGTGGTAGACCGGCACCCGTTCGTCTTGCTTGATCGTGCCGCTCTTTTGCCCTTCGGTGATCACCGTGCGCAAGCGATTCACTAACTCCGCAAATAGCTGCTCCTCGTTCGCAGAGGTGTCAGCGAGCGCATATTCATACCGCCCGCTCGCCGCAATCATGTCTGGACCGTTGATCACGAAACCCGCCAGGACAGTCTTGCTCTCCAGGCCCCCTTCATCACGCTCATGAAAGTCATACCGCTCAAAGTCCATGTAGATGTTCAGGTCTGCTGGGTTCGGCAGCGCAGCGAATCCGCGGCGCACCTCTTCACGCTCGAAGATGCCGCGGGTCGGTGGGCGAAGCTCGCTCAGTGGCTCGGGAAGGTCGAGACTCTTCTCCTGCAGATCCGCTTGGCGCATCAAGTGCTCACGGCGATCCTTCACCGGAATGGCGCGCTCCGCCTCCTCACCTGCCGTTGCCAGTTGCCCGACTGTCGTGATGTTTTCGGCGCGCAACGCGCGGCGCTCACTCTTGCGCAAGCCGGACACCAAGATGAGGTCGCGGTTGTCGCGCCAGACCGCATCACAGTTGCGCTCCCACGAGCAGCGGTCGCAGTAGCTCACCGGCTCGGGCTCTTTCGATAGAAGTTCGCCAGCGCTATCCCACGCAGCCTCGACACGCTTCATGTGTCGACGTGTGTACGCACCAAACGCAGCAACCGAAAGCGTGCGCAGACCATTGAGCCCGTCGCTGGAGGCCGCTTCTTGCTTTGCCTGGTCGGCTGAGCCAAGGAAGAAGTGCATTTGGTGTTCGCGTCGATCGGTCACCGAAATTCCTTGGATCTGATCGATCAGTTCTGCGTACAAAGCAACTTGTAGCAGCGCTGTCAGCGCTAGCGCTCCACTAAGTTTCACATCGGCGGCCTCGTATCGGGACGCTCCAACACGCGTTGCGGTTGGCTGCGCGGAACTCGTTGCCGCGTGGCCGGTCAACCGTCTAATCACATCACTGCGGATCAAGAGGTCAGGCTCCCCGTTCCAACGCTCGTAGCTGATGCGACCGCCGTGTATCGCTTCCGCGTTTGACTTGATTGCGTCAAGCGTTCGACGTTCGCGCTCCTCGTCATTCCCCGTTTCACCGATCTCCACAACCTGAACTCCGAGGGCGTTCAGTCGCTCAATCCAGGCATCCTCATGGCTCTTGCCTAGTTTGGATCTCAGCGCGCGCAGTTCATCCTTGAAAACGATCGGGCCTGGAAGTTCACCCGCCGCATGCTGAATGT
>CAINNT010000075.1 GCA_903851225.1 uncultured Chloroflexota bacterium | reverse complement strand
TCAGAGCCCCCAACAGCGGTACGTACGGTGGTAATGGTGAGACCGGTGACGGTGCGCGCCGTCGAGGCACCGACGACCTGCCCGTTGCTATAGAGGCGCAGTCGACCAAGCTCCATGGAGATTCCGGAGAAGCGAGTCTTGCTCCCGAGTAGCGGATGGCTCAGGCTCTCGCTTGCCTGGCGAAAGACCAGCATGACGGTGATCGGCTCCAAGGGGATGCTGGTTGGGAGCTGCACCGCTGCGCCACTGAATTGCAGGCCAGCTACCCCTGAGGCAAGCGTTGGATACGGCTGGTATGGTCCAGCGCTTACAGGCGCGTGTTGTGCCTGGCCGGACTTGTCAAACCAGAAGCGAAGGCGCGGTGCGAGCGACATGGTGCCAGCCTCTGCGGTGTCGTACCAGAGGAGCAACCCGCTGTTGACGCCACCTGGCGCGCCCCATGCACCCGTGGCGATCGGCAGGTCGAGGCGCGGCGACCAGGCGGCGCCTGAGGTGGCGAGAGCGATCAGTGCGAGCGGCACGACAACTCGGAGCCACCTTCGACACAGCGTCACTCTGGCCCCCATCGGAGCGGCAGGGCCATGACGCTGTTGGCAGCGGTGAGCTCCCCAAGGAGTGTCAGCTGCACCTGGCACTCGATCGCAGCGGCACCTGCGGAGAGCGTTGCAAGTCGTCCAGTTGCAAGGTTCGCCGCACTCCATGAGGCGGTAAAGAGATCCGCAGACGCTGTCCAGGTCGCGGTGCCAAGTGGCCGGCAGGTGCTGGTGATCCGCAGCGAACGGGCAGCACCACTCGTGCTGCTCGGTGCGAATCGATCTGGATCGATGCGCAGCGTGTTCGTCGCCCCTGCACACTCCCCTGCAACTCCGCTCGGGCACGGCGTCAGGGTGAACAGCCACGTTGCCCGCCCGCCGGGGAGCAGTTGCCCCGCGGCATCGGTGCCCGAGAGGCTAGGTACGCCGATCTCTGCGCGAGCCCCTGGCGCAGAGGTGACGTGCACGCCAACTCGTTGCCCCGCGCTGAACTGCGCCGCAACATGCGGAAACGGCAGTGACGCGAAGAGTCCGGAAGGGATGACGGCGGCGAGCCCGCCGAGCACCGCCGCGTCGGAGATGCGCTCGGCGTCGGGGCTGCGGCTGGCATCGCCCTTGGTGCGGCGCCACCCCTCACCCTGCTCGATCACCCGATGCAAGAGCAGCTGCCCGTCGCTCGGTCGCTCGAGCAACACGATGTCGCCCACCGAGTCGCGCAGCCAGAGTCGCGCAGTCACGACGAGATCGCCATCGCGAATGCTCGGACTCATCGAGTTCCCCGAGACGACGAGCAGTCGCAGGCCGACAACCTGAGTTGCACACGCGATGGCAATCACCCAAGCGGCACACCAGCTAAACCGACTCATTGCGTCTTGTTGCGCGCCTCGAACGTAAACGTCACCGCAACTGAGGAGTCGGCTCCTGTAGTGGCACTCGCTGGCAGCGTGAAGGTGAACGTGTATGCCGCACTTTTCGCGGTCGCGCCCGTGAGTGCGCCGCCGTTCTCCGAACTCCATGCCTGCCCAATCGGAGAGGCAAATGAGCTGAATGCCGAGAGCCCATTGAGCGTTCCGGTGTAGAGCGTCTCCACACTGCCACCGCCAACGCTTCGGGTAATGGCAACCTGCAGGGCGGCACCAAGCCCCGAAGCATCGAGTGAGGTTCCGGTGATATCACTCCAGAGGGCAATATCCGTCAGGTTCGATGGCGTAGTTACGGTTGAATCGTTCAGCACCGTAATCGTCTGGGTAAACGTTGCACCTGGGCCAATGTTGGTGAGCGTTGCGCCACCAAAGGTAAGCTGCTGCACGCCGCCAGTGCTCAGCGACACGATTCCGGAGGTGGCTTCGCCGGTAACTGGTGCCGTAGCGGTAAACGCGGCGCTGGTGCGACCAACCGTCGCTCCGATCACCAGCGCAGCTGCGACCATCGCGGCTCGCACGGCAGCGCGTGACGTGCTTGAATTTGCTTGCATACCGACTCCTACGAGCGGGCTATTGGGCGGGCGCTGATCCTACGCTGCGTGACGTACTAGCGGAATATCTCCGCTGAAACAGATCAGCCGAAGCGACCCGATACGTAGTCGGCGGTGAGCTGCTGCTGCGGGGCCGTAAAGATTCTTCCTGTCTCTCCCTGCTCGACTACATAGCCCGCACGATCATCACCCATGGTCATGAAGACGGTGTAGTCGGAGGCACGCGCTGCCTGCTGCATGTTGTGCGTCACGATGACGATCGTGTAGTTGCGGATCAACTTGCGCATCAGCTCTTCAATCTGCAAGGTCGACTTAGGATCGAGTGCCGAGCAGGGCTCATCCATCAGGATCACCTCTGGTCGAATCGCGATGGCGCGTGCGATGCAGAGGCGCTGCTGCTGACCGCCGGAGAGCGAGAGGCCAGGCTGGTCCAATTTGTCCTTGACGTCGTCCCACAGGGCCGCGGCGCGCAGGCTCTCTTCGACCAGTGCGTCGATCCCCGTTGTTTCACCGAGAAGGCGAAGGCCGAAGGCAACGTTCTCAAAGATGGACTTCGGGAATGGGTTCGGCTTCTGGAAGACCATGCCGACTCGACGGCGCAGATCAATGACGTCCGTGTTGGCGGCATTGATCGAGGTTCCTTCGAACTCGATGTCCCCCTCCATTCGGAATCCTGGAACGAGATCGTTCATGCGATTGATGGAGCGAAGGAGCGTGCTCTTGCCGCACCCTGAGGGGCCGATCAGGGCGGT
>CAINNT010000074.1 GCA_903851225.1 uncultured Chloroflexota bacterium | reverse complement strand
CCAGAGCCGATGCCGTCTCCATCGGGCGTGGTCACCTCAAGGGTGACGATGGCTGGTGAGACTCGCTCGGCGACCGCGACGATCGCTGACTGTTCGGAGACCAGCGTCTGTCGGATTTGCGTGGTGATGTCGTCACCGGAGAGGCCATCGAGCAGCAGAATGGTGGCCGCTGCGCCACCACCTGCTCCGAAGAGCATCGACAGGGCAAGCAGTGCGGCGATTGCACCGCGGCTCAGCGAGCCGGAACCTGCGCGCAGTGAGTTGCGTGCCGCCTGCAGCGGACCACTCTCGCGGTTGATCCAGGCAGTTGGTCCGCTGGCGGGTTCTGGTTCAAAGCGGATGGGTGAGCGTCGCTTGGCTGGACTCTTCACGACGCGCTTCGGGGCGGCAGGCGTGCGCTTTGCTTTCTCAACCACGTCGCTTCTCCTTCGGAACCTTGGTGCTCTCTGCCACCGCGCTCGATGAGGCGGGCGTCTCACTCACCGTAGAGGATGGCGGATCGGCGCGTAGGACGCGGCGAAGGCGAAGTGAAGTTTTCGCAACCTCACCGAGAAGCGCTGCGGCCCGTCGGCCGAAGCTGACGAGGGTGGCCGGACCCGCTGGGGCGACGGGGGTCTCGGGGAGTTCGTCACCCAGCGACTCAGGGTCTGCGGGGAAGGTCAGGGCGAAGCTCGCCCCCTCGCCCGGGAGGCTCTCGACCACGATCCGGCCGGCGTGCATGTCCACGATGGATTTCACGATTGCCAAGCCGAGGCCAGAGCCTGTGGCGCGAGCTGCACGATTTGCCGCGGCGAGCCCTTCGGTGCCGCGGTAGAAGCGATCGAAGATTCGTGGAAGCTCATCGGATGAGATTCCGACGCCGGTGTCGCGAACCGTCACCGTCGCTGCCCCTGTGGCGAGAAGCTGCACGGAGACAAGTACGCTGCCACCCCGTGCGGTGAACTTGAGCGAGTTGGCGACAAGGTTGGCAACCGCCTGCCCAACGAGTGCGGGGTCATGTCGAACCAGCACCTTACGGGTTGGCATTCGCTCGTCTACTGCGACGCCAGCACGTCGTGCTCCTGCTGCCGCCTGTTCAACCGCCGCCCGTACGCTCGATCGCATATCGGTCACCACGAAGACCGGGCGGGCGATCCCGGCATCGAATCGCGAGAGCTCGAGAATGTTCGACGTGAGTGCATCCATTCGCTCCAACTGTCGCCCCGCCTCAAGGAAGAGCTTCTTTCGCGTCAATTCGTCGGTGCCCTCGTCTTGCAGCAGATCGACAAATGCGCGCAGCGCAGCGAGCGGCGTGCGCAGCTCGTGTGAGACGTCGGCTAGGTGCTCTTGACCTCGGTCACGCTCACGGCGTAGCGCCTGCATTGAGCCCTGCAACCTCTCTGCCATCAGATTGAACTGGTCAAGCAGCGCCACCATCTCGTCATTCGCCGCGACATCGATGCCCGTGGGAACTCGCGCCGAGAGATCGCCGTCACTGATCGCTGTTGCGGTTTCAGAGAGCAGTTGCACTGGTTTTGCAAACCGCGCCGCCGCAAACGCGGAGACAGCGATGGCCGCAATCATGGCGAGAATCCCGACAAACGTGAGTGTTCCCGTGATCCCCGCGAGACGCGACGCACGCGTCGTCAGCGGCGAGATGAGGGTGACCTCGATGCTGATGGAAGAGGGTGCGCCACCGATGATGACGACGTTCGGGTCTAGCACGATTGAGTCACGTGCCTCACCTGGCTCGAGCACGGCGCCCTCAGAGCTGATCAGGAACTCTGAATCCGCCGCAGGAGAGAAGTACTCCTTATCCGGGTTCCATGTGCCGAATCGGACACGAACATCGGCACGAGCGACCTCGAGTGCGAGCTGCTGCAGTTCTGGGTCTTGCAACAAGAACCGTTCACGAACTTCCGCATTCAAGTCGCCGTTGTTGTCGAGAATGCTCTTCGTGCCCGCAACACTTTGAGCAAGGCTGCGCACCGCGCTCGAGACAGCGGCGGTTCGTGCCGTCTGTGCCGCGCGCTCCTGGGTTTCAAATTCGTGGGAGACGCGATCGACAACGAGGTAGCCAGAGAGGGCAAGAGAGATCGCGACAACTCCGAGAAAGGCGATGGTGAGGCGTGCGCGGAGCCCTCGAGGCGGAACGCCGTAGAGGGAGTCAATGAGCGAGCTCAGGCGCCGCTCCGCTCACTGCGGTCTGAGAAGCTGTACCCCACACCGCGAACCGTCATCACAAAGCGTGGCTTGCTCGGATTCGGTTCAATCTTGTCGCGTAGGTGGCTGACGTGCACGTTGATCGTCTTCTCGTCCCCGGCGATCGCCGCGTCGTAGTCGCGGACACGTTCGAGTAGGTCGCGTCGGCCAAAGACTCGCCCTGGCTTCTCGGCAAGAATGCGCAAGATCTCAAACTCTGTTGGGGTAAGGGTGATGCGGGTTCCGCCGCGGGTGACCTTGCGCCGCTCCAGGTCAATCACGAGATCTTCAGCGCGGATGACCCGACCTCCCATCGCATCGGCGAGATCGCCGTAGGCACGACGAAGTTGCGACTTGACTCGGGTGAGCAGCTCGCGAACTCGGAACGGCTTGGTCATGTAATCGTCGGCCCCCAGCTCCAAGCCAAGGATGGTGTCGACCTCCTCGTCGCGGGCGGTGAGGATGATGACGGGGGCCTTAGATCCACCAGCCCGTAGTCGGCGCAGGAGCTCGAAGCCGTCGATTCCGGGGAGGCGTACGTCGAGGATGAGGAGGTCGGGGGCCTGCTTCATGCCAATCTCGAGGCCCTTGTCGCCGGTCGCCGCCATGAGCGGCAGGTACCCCTCGCCCTTCAGCGCCACCTCAAGGGCGAGCGCGACGGCTGGGTCGTCTTCGACAACAAGGATCGTGGCTGCCATGCGCCGATGCTACACCCCTGACGCGGCTATCCTTCGCCTCGTATGAGCACGCCAAGCACCCCCCAGGTCATGAACGGCAACCTAACGCCCGCCGCCACCCTCGCCGTGAAGGAGCGCGGCAAGGCGCTCCTCAGCCGGCCCACCCTGAACAAGGACACCGCGTTCAGTCGTGAGGAGCGACGCCTCCTCGGCCTTGATGGCCTCCTCCCAGCCTCGATCCTGACCCTTGAGGAGCAGGTCGCCGTCGAGCTGGTCAAGATTCGCCGGAAGCAAGACCCACTGGAGCGCTACATCGGACTGGCTGCCCTGCAAGATCGCAACGAGACGCTCTTCTATCGCCTCCTCGTGGAGAACGTCGAGGAGTTTCT
>CAINNT010000073.1 GCA_903851225.1 uncultured Chloroflexota bacterium | reverse complement strand
TGGCGCCGTGACCCCAGCGCACGGGGGCATCCTCGTTCTTGACTTCGGCAGCCAGTTTGCGCAGCTCATTGCGCGTCGCGTGCGCGAACTCAACGTGCACTCGGAACTCATCGCCTTTGATACCCCGCTGAGCGAAATTGTTGCGCGCAACCCTGCCGGCATCATCTTGAGTGGCAGCCCGAGCTCCGTCTATGACGTCGACGGTCCGAAGCCGGATCCCGCACTCTGGTCGAGCGGCCTGCCAATCTTGGGCATCTGCTACGGCGTGCAGCTGATGGCGCAGCAGCTGGGCGGTGAGGTTGGACCATCGGCACGCCGCGAATATGGCCCTGCAGATATTCGCATCGGTGATCAGTCGAATCGTCTGCTCGCTGGTGTGGCAGGTGACGGCGGCAGCGCCCGCGTCTGGATGAGCCATGGCGACTCCATCCTCAAGGCGCCGACGGGCTTTGCGCCGATTGCCGACACGGATTCCACTCCGTTTGCTGCACTTGCCGACGTGTCGAGAAATCTCTGGGGGATCCAGTTCCATCCCGAGGTTGTTCATACCCCTGGCGGGAAGCGCCTGCTGCGCAACTTTGTCTACGACATTGCTGCGGCACCGGCCAACTGGACCCCTGGGCGCGTCGCCGAGGATGCTGTCGCTGCCATTGCCGCACAGGTTGGACCTGCCGACCGTGTGCTCTGCGCCCTTTCGGGCGGCGTCGACTCCGCTGTGGCCGCCGCGCTCATTCACCGTGCGATCGGCGAACGACTCGTCTGTGTCTACGTGGATCACGGTCTGATGCGCAAGCGCGAGTCAGACCTACTCCGCGAGGTCTTCGCCAACACACTCGGCATGACCATTCACATGGTTGATGCGGAGGCACGCTTCCTCGCCGCGCTCAGTGGTGTCGAAGATCCCGAAGAGAAGCGCAAGATCATCGGTCGTGAGTTCATCCGCGTCTTCGAGGAGGAGTCTGCAAAGCTCGGCGACTTCAAGTTCCTGGCGCAGGGGACGCTCTACCCAGATGTGCTTGAGTCCACCTCCAAGGAGACCAAAGCCGCCCAGAAGATCAAGACGCACCACAATGTCGGCGGACTTCCCGAAGACCTGAAGTTTGAACTAGTCGAGCCGCTGCGAGCCCTCTTCAAGGATGAGGTCCGGGCGGTTGGCCTCGAGCTTGGCCTGCCGGAGTCCGTCGTGTTGCGACAACCGTTCCCAGGCCCCGGACTCGCGATTCGAATTCTTGGCGAGGTTACCAAGGAGCGTCTTGACACCCTACGCGAGGCGGATTGGATTGTTGTCGATGAGATCAAGAAGGCCGGGCTCTATCGGAGCATCTGGCAATCGTTTGCGGTCCTTACGCCGATGCGCTCCGTGGGCGTCATGGGCGACGGTCGAACCTACGGCAATGTGCTCGCCGTACGCGCGGTCACCAGTGAAGACGGCATGACTGCAGATTGGGCCCGACTTCCATACGACCTCATCGAGCGCATCTCCGCACGTATCGTCAACGAGGTTCCGGGCGTGACGCGGGTCGTATATGACGTCACCTCGAAGCCGCCCGCCACGATTGAATGGGAGTGACGACCGGCCCCGAGCGCCTCCCCTCACCGGGGGCGAGCTACCTGAAGGTGAAGCCGATCCTTCTCGAAGGGCGACCAGAAGCCACGGTGCACACTGGGATGAGCACGCCAGCAACGATGCCCGACGGTTGGTGGATCGGCATGATGTGGGCGGAAGATGAAGCGGGCGTCGTCAGTTGCCGCGAGGTTGCGCCGGTTGCCGGGCCACCACCGACACCCCCACTTCAGCGATATGGCGAGCTGATGACAAACGGTCTTGGCGACCTCCTTGCGGTCGAAGAGGGCCGCTCGTGCCTCAAGCTGCGCCTCTTGGGCGACCCTGCTGATGTGCATGAGCCGTGGCGTCGCCCCCTCGTGCTTCAGGTGGCCGCCAAGTGGGATCCGATGCGAATCGCTACGATGACAGAGGCGAAAGTTGCCGAGGCGGCACTAGACGCTTTCACCCGTGCGATTGAGGTTGCGCACCGACCCTGAAGCACGGCAGCAGAAGGGGGTTCAATCATGAGCGATCCGTTCAAGGAGTTTCTAGAAGAGCTCGAGCGACGCCGTGGCAACGGCACGCCTGAGACTCCAGAATCCGAGCCCACTGCTGATGCCCCCTCCTCGCGCTCGCGTGCCCGTCGCCCTGGCGGCGGCGCTCCCAGCGAACCACGACCGAGATTCAAGATCGGATTCCGTACGCTCTTCTTGCCAATTCTCCTTGTGATCGTTTTGGTTGGCGGGCCGATCGTCGCCCTCCTCACCGATGCGCGCTGGTTTGAGTCACTCGGCGCAGGCGCCCTCTACTGGCAGCGCCTGCAGCTGCAAGGCGGGCTCTTCGTGGGTGGAACTCTTGCCGCGCTCGCGCTGCTCATGATTAGCCTCGCTGTTGCTGGGCTGATCGCCCGCCGCCTTGGCGGTGCCCCATCAAACTCCGATTCGCCACGCGAGCCACGAACCCCTCTCATGGACGACCGTGGGAACCTTCAACCGGACGGGATCGTCGACGCACTCCGCGGCCTGTTTGGCGCAGATGGCGACGGCGGATCGCGAAGCACTGGCGCAGCTATCGGCAACGGCGCATTACGAATCGGTGCCATCGTGGTCGCCCTGTTGGTTGGTGCCCAGGTGGCCGCCAATTGGGAGCAGATCGTCCTCTGGCAGAACGCTGTTCCGTATGCCGCAGACGGCTCGGCTGTCGATCCAATCTTTGGCCGAGACATCTCCTTCTACCTCTTCACTCTCCCAATCCTGCGCCTTGCACAGGGCCTCGGGATCCTGCTTCTCCTTGGGGCGACGGCACTTGCCGCAGCTCGCTATCTGCCGGCGATAGGCGCTCGTGGCCTCGGCGGTGTTGGCACCCTGCCGCGCCTCCACCTTGCCCTGCTGGTTGGCGCAATCTTGCTGGTCACCGCCTACGGGTATCAGCTCGACAAGCTCGAGCTGGTCTATTCGCAGAACGGTGTTGCCACGGGCGTCTCGTATACCGACGCAACGGCGCGCATCCCCGGCCTCGATGCGCTGACGGTCATCGCAGCCCTCGCTGCCGCCTTCTTGGTTGGCGCCGCCGTCACGCGCTCAACCTGGCCTCTCGTGCTCACGGTGACCGTGTGGTTCGGAGCATCGGCGGTGCTCACCGGCCTGTACCCAGAATTTGTGCAGCGCTTCCAAGTGACCCCAAACGAGTACGCGCTCGAGGAGCCGTACATTGCCAACAACATTCGCATGACGCGGCTGGCCTTCGGCCTCGATGGCTGGACCGAGCGCCAATACGACGGTGCCGCCGAACTTACGACCGAGTCGATTGCCGAAAACGCCGAAACATTTGCCGATGCACGACTTTGGGACTACCGCCCACTGCAGCAAACGCTCGATCAGCTTCAGACGGTTCGTCAGTATTACAACTTCTCGGATGTGGACGTTGATCGATACGTGATCGACGGAAAGCAGCGACTGGTCATGCTCTCGGCGCGCGAGTTGAATCCGCAGCGAGCGCTTCAATCAGCCACCTGGGTCAATCGTCGCATCGCTTTCACGCACGGCATCGGCGTTGCCATGGTTCCGGTTGCTGGCGTAGCGAGCGGCGGGCTGCCGCAACTCATCATTCGCGACATCCCGCCGGTCTCCAGTGGCGGCGCGCCAGTGGTGACTGAGCCCCGCATTTACTTCGGCGAGCTTGATGATGATTGGGTCATCGTTGGCGCCAAGACGGAAGAGTTTGACTATCCGGTCGGAGACGACACCACCGGCTCAGGCAGCTCGGGGGATGCCACCACGAAGTGGAGCGGCACCTCGGGAATTTCGCTGAACACCTTCTTCGACCGCCTCCTCTTCGCCGCACGGCTCGGCGACCTGAACCTGCTGATCAGCGATCAGATCACCGCCGAGAGCCAGTTGCTCTGGCGCCGAACCGTCAGCGAGCGGGTGACCGCACTTGCACCATTTGTCACCTGGGACTCCGATCCGTACCTGGTGATCCGCGAGGACGGTGGCCTGAGCTACGTCATCGACGGGTACACCGCGAGTGATCGATTCCCCAACGCGCAAGCGGCTGAAGGGAGCCGGGTCAACTATCTGCGCAACAGCGTGAAGGCTACGGTGGATCTCTACACCGGCGAAACAGCGCTTTATCTGGCAGACGCCAAGGATCCGATCGCCCTCGCCTGGGCGAAGGTCTTCCCCGGACTCCTTCGCCCACTCGAGTCAATGCCGGCCGACCTTCGTTCGCATCTGCGTGTCGGAGCCGACGGCTTTGACGTTGCAACACGCATCTACGCGCGATACCACGTGACCGACCCACAGACCTTCTA
>CAINNT010000072.1 GCA_903851225.1 uncultured Chloroflexota bacterium | reverse complement strand
CTGCAGGGCAGCCTGTCGCGGGTGGAGGTGTCTTTGCAGATGCGCAAGCGACGCTTCCGGCACCACGACTCGTTATCGTCGACCTCTTTGCCACCTGGTGCCCGCCATGCCAGCAGGAAACTCCGGTCCTACGTTCGCTTGCCGCTACCTATGGAGAGCGCGGACTCCAAGTCATTGGCATCTCGATCGGCGAGCTGCCCTCGACCGTGGCCGCATATGCGGAGCGGTATCAACTCGGGTACCTCCTCTTAGTCGACGTCAACAGCGAACTCTTTCGCGCCGCCGGCGCGGGGGGAATCCCCACCAAGCTCGTGCTTGACGCCAACGGCAGGGTTCTCCGCGTTGTCACGGGGCCGTTGACGCGCGAATCGGCGACCGAACTGGTCGAGGAGCTGCTCCCTACTCGCTAACGAATCGGAAGCGGCCGGCGTCCGCGGTGATCCGACCGAGGGGGGCCTGCACCTCATGGCTCATGGCGACCAGCCACTCACCCGCAGCGGCCTCGGCAAAGATGGATGCTTTCGCATCGACCGAGACCCACGCCTCGTCGTCGTAGGAGGTGACCCACCGTGGGTTCGCCTGCCACGGTCGCATGAAGAGATCACCGAGGAAGAGGAGCGTGCGTTCGCGCCCGCGCACGATCGTTGCCTGTGAGCCCGGTGTATGGCCGCCGAGCCGACGGAGCGTGATTGTTGGGGTCAGATCCAGCGAGCCATCAAACGATCGCGGTGGCTTTGCAGTGAAGAGACGTGTCAGGGCGGCGACGTCATACGCCGCGCGGGCGCGCAGCGAGCCACTCGCCACCGCGGCGATCTCACGGTCCGGCGCGACGATCTCCGCACGCGGGAAGGCGGCCGCGCCGTGCTGATCAACAAGTCCACCGGCGTGATCTCGGTGCAGGTGGCTCGGAACTATGGTGGTGATGCGCTCAACATCGAGTCCCGATGCAATGAGCGCATCGCGTGCGGAGCGAGAATCCGTATCGGCGTTGCTGACGCGTGTCCCAGCTGGGACCGCGCCCGTCTCTAGAAGTACCCCACCGCTTGCGTCGCTAACATGCAGGATGTTGAGCGCTTGCAAGAGGCGAGATCGCGCGTCAAGTTCACTGGCAACCATCGGGGCCCACGTCTCCTGGGGCACTGGGCCGAAGATTGCTCCCGCATCGCTCCTAAAGGTTCCGATTCGGAGCAGGTCGACGGTGATACCGCCGAGATCGACGCTGCGCCGTTCAGTCACGAGGCTGTGCAACCCGCGTCCCGTCGTGCGCCTGATGCTCTTCATCGAAGCCAACGTGCGCGGCCGATGCCGTTGGTTCGGTCTGACCCTGATAGCGGCTACGCAACTCACTGCTCCCGTACGGGCGCGCAACTTCAGACGACATCCGATGGAACGAGATCTGACCAATGCGCATCCCTGGGTAGAGCGCTATCGGTAAACGCGCAACGTTGCCGAGTTCCAAGGTGAGGTTACCTACCCAGCCAGGATCAACATACCCAGCGGTTGAGTGAATAAGAAGGCCAAGACGTCCGAGAGAAGACTTTCCGTCAAGACGTCCAAGCAGCGAGTTTCCCAACGAGATTTTTTCACGCGTTTGCCCGAGAACGAATTCTCCTGGGTGCAGCATGAACTGTTCGCCATCGGCGACGCGCTCCATCTCGGTGAGGTCTGGCTGTTCTACCCGCGGATCTATGAAACCGTACCGGTTGTTACGAAAGACTCGGAAGGTTCCATCAAGATGAAGGTCCACCGATGCAGGCTGGACATCTACAGCGTCAAATGGCGCGATGTTGATCTCGCCGACTGAGATTGCGTTCAGAATATCGCGGTCAGACAAGACGCTCATGCCTCGGCCTCCACGGCACGAATGCGACGTTTCCCCTTCCCTGCACTCTTCTCTGTGAGCAGCTCATCCACCTCGCGCTTGAGGGTCTCGAGGTCTTCAAACGACTGGTACACGCTGGCAAAGCGGATATAGGCGATCTGATCGATCTCTCGAAGTGCCGCCATAGTGAGCGCGCCAATGCGCGCAGACGAGAGTTCCGTCGCACCGCTCGCCCGGATCTGCGCCTCGATCGCCTCGACAGCGCGCTCAGGCGCATCAACAGGCACAGGTCGACGAGTCAGCGCTCGGCGCAACCCCTCGAGGAGCTTCTGGGAGTCATACTCTTCGCGCTCGCCAGAGCGCTTGATGACGTAGAGCTTGGCGAGCTCGGCACGCTCGTAGGTGGTCACACGGGTGCCGCAGATGCGACAGGCTCGACGACGACGAATTACGGCACCGTCGTCAAGATCGCGAGAGTCGACGACGCGCGTATCCGGCTCTTTGCACGATGGGCAACGCACCCTCGATCCTCCTCACCTTTGCGCCGCGGCACGCGGGGCCACCGCAGGTTGCGGTGCTGGGGAGAGTCTACACACGATCTTGTGGGCGAAGCCCGCCGCAAGGCTCAACTAGGCGCGGTCGCGCTCACCGATAGCGTCGCTGGCGTGCTCGAGAACGGGGAGGAGGATGGCCAGCCCGTCGCGGACGGCGCCACTCCCTCCGGGGAGGTTCACGATGAGGGTCCCCTTCGCCACGCCGGCCACGCCACGCGAGAGGATGGCGGCGGGTGTCTGAGAGCGCCCGAGCATGCGAATCGCGTCGGGGATCCCCGGAATCACCCGTTCAAGGAGCGGCGCGGTTGCATCTGGAGTGACATCCCGTGAACTCAACCCGGTCCCGCCAGCGGTCAGGATGACGTCGACC
The DNA here is from genome assembly GCA_903851225.1 of uncultured Chloroflexota bacterium. Lineage (GTDB taxonomy): Bacteria > Chloroflexota > Limnocylindria > Limnocylindrales > Limnocylindraceae > Limnocylindrus. The sequence continues at coordinate 359 of CAINNT010000072.1, read as the reverse complement.
GTGCCGATGTGTTGCTCAAGCGCCGCACGAATAGCATCGAGGTCGTCTGGAGCCTGCGCTCGGCGCACCTCCCAGCCGTGGGCCGCCAGGGCAGCCGCGGCGAGCGTGCCCGCCTTGTCTTCTCTCTCGCCAGAGTGGATAGAGTCGCTGACCGTAAGGACGAGAATCGAACGAGGCGTGTCACTCATCTGCACATAGTACCGCTACCCCGCACCAACGAGACTACGGATGATCAGCATCGCGGCACCCGCGCCAAGAAAGAGATTCAGCAGCATGAATCGGCGCCAGGCAGCACGTGCTGCCTGATGGGTCGGTCGCCTTATGACCAACGGCGCGAGAGAAAGTATGCTCGCCAAGGG
>CAINNT010000071.1 GCA_903851225.1 uncultured Chloroflexota bacterium | reverse complement strand
TATCTGCTGCCGTGGGATCAGATCGCCTACTGGGCGATCACCATCGGGTCGAACATGGCCGGCTACGCGCCGCTCCTCAACACCCCATCGAAACTCCTGCTCCTCGGCGGCCTCGAGGTTGGGCAGAACACGCTGCTTCGCTTCTACGTGCTGCACGTGATGGTCTTCCCACTCTTGGCGGCAGTCTTCCTGGCGGTCCACTTCTGGCGGATCCGCAAGGACGGCGGCATCAGCGGGCCACTGTGATCCATGAGTGACGAGCAGCGCCCAGCGAGCTCCCTGCCAGTAGATCCGTCGCGCCAGACGGAGATCGACAAGCAGCGCGTGCCGATGGCGGCACGACCGTACCGACTCCTCGCCCTCGTCAAGCAAGATGCCGTCGTTCGCGTACAGAAGGAGCCAGATGACACGGTCATGACGTGGCCGCATCTGCTCACGATTGAGTTCTTGGCAGCGGTGGCGATGAGCATCTTCTTGCTCCTGCTGGGCCTCTTCATCAATGCTCCGCTCGAAGAGCTTGCCAACCCGAACGTCACGCCAGCCGTTGCCAAGGCACCGTGGTACTTCTTGGGCCTGCAGGAGCTGCTCGCCTACTTCCATCCAACCGTTGCCGGCGCGCTGACGCCAGCTGCCGTGTTGGTTGGCTCAGCGTTGATCCCGTATCTCGATCGCCGCAACATTCACAGCACGAAGCCATCGGAGCGTAAGCTTGAGGTCACCCTCTTCTCCGTGCTCTGGGCGCTCGGCCTGACCGTGACCTTCATCGGCATCTTCTTCCGCGGCCCTGGCTACGCCTTCATCCTGCCGTGGTCGACCGGCTTCTTCTTCAGCTTGTGATCGGAGGAGCGCAGTGAGTCATTACAGCGTTGAGCCGAGCGACAAGCCGAAGGCCCTCACCGCGCAGACCATCAAGGCTCTGCGTCACGAAGAGGTGAAGGGGATCTCACGACGACGACTCTTGCGAACCACGATCGGCGCTGGCTTCGCTCTCTGGTTGCTCGAGGTCACCGCCGGTACCCTCGGATTCCTCTGGCCAAACCTCGAGGGTGGATTCGGCGGCAAGATTCGCATCGGCACCCTGAAGTCGCTCATCGACGCCAACGCTGGGCTGCCAATCGCCGAGGGCTATCCAGCCTATGTGCAGGATGCGCGTGCCTTCATCATGTTGGTTGATCCGAACCGCCAAGAGTTCGTCCCTGGCGAAGATGCGTCGGGTGACGGCGCAGCCCTCAACGTGCGCGCCCTATACCAGCGCTGCCCGCACCTCGGATGCAAGCCGAATCCGTGCATCAAGACCTACTGGCTCGAGTGCGCCTGTCACGGCAGCCGTTATGACAGACTCGGCACCAAGGTCGAAGGTCTCGGGCCGGCCGCGCGCGGCATGGATCGCTTTGCTGCTTCGGTCGACAACGACGGCGTTCTGACGCTCGACACGGGCAAGATCAGCCTCGGCACCGTGCCGCTCGCGCTCGGCGCGCCAGGGCTCGAGGCGCCACGCGCCGCCACGGGGTGCATCTAAATGAGCGACGAGAAGCAGCTCCCGGTACCGAGCGAGAAGGCGAGCACGCCGGTGCCGCGCCTTTCGAGCCCAAGCCAGATTCAGACCCATGGCCTCACCGCCGAGCGCGCCGCCAAGATCGTCAACCAGAGCGGTTCCTCACGTATGGCAGCCCTTCTCGGCATCGCCATCGTCACCCTCTTTGTCATCGTCTACGCCTTCTACGACCAGGGACTCCCTGGCGTAACTGGCTCATCGCGCCTCGACGCAGCGAAGCACGAGCTGTACCTCGAGACGGTGAAGCGGGGCTACAACCTCTATGAGGCGAACTGCGCCCGCTGTCACGGCGCGCAGGGCCAAGGCGGAATCGGCCCTGTCCTCAACGATCAGGGAAAACTGCTCGCACATTTGACGCCGCAGTACTTGAAGAACGTACTAACGGTTGGCGGACGCTACATCTGCGGCGATGCAAATTCATTGATGGGCGTGTGGGCGGACACCAATGGTGGTCCGCTCAACTACCGTGAGATCGAGGAGCTGATCGCCTGGATCCGCGCGACCAAAGACGACGTGATCGAGGTGCGCGACCCAGCAACCGGCGAGATGGTGGAGGTGACCGGTTGGCGCGATGTCGCCTACGCGCCTGCCGCCGATGCGACACCAGTGCCGGCCTGTTGGAAGGACGCGTTTGCCGTCTCGCCAACACCGACAGGGAGCGCAACCCCAACACCATCTGGCGGCATGGGCGAGACCTACGAGCTCAGCGCTGTGAACCCCGTCGCCTTTGAGCAGAGCACCCTCGAGGTCGTTGCGGGAGTTGCCTTCTCAATCCTTTTCAATAACAAGAATGAAGGTGTCCCACACAACGTCGCGATTCACGAGGGCGACGCTGGCAATGTTGGTGCCGAAATTTGGAAGGGCGAAATCTTCCCGGGCATCGGCACGCGAACCTACAACGTGCCCGCCCTTGACGCTGGCACGTACGCCTTCATCTGCACCGTGCATCCAAACATGGCCGGCACGTTGACGGTGAAGTGATGAGCGGCAGCAGCGATCCACGAGCACTCGGCCCAGGGGTCGTTGCGCCGCGACGCGTACTCTTCGGCCTCCTCGACGCCGACGGGTGGGGTTGGGCAGGCGTCCGCTCCGTGCTCTGGACGCTCGTCATCATCTTGATGCTCGGCTACATCCCAGACCGTGCCTACTACCTGACCGTCTCGCCAACCGTTGAGCTCGGCCTCAACATGGCGTCGCTCGTCAACATCTGCCCCGCAGAGAACGAGGGACTTCCATGCCCAGCACCTGCTGGCGCACTTATTCCATGGAAGGGCGCGACGGAAGCAGACCTGCCCGGTGATGGCGTCGATGGCTCCCTGCTGCAGGCCGGTTCCCACATGTATTACATCGGCGGCACCAGTGGCGAACCACGACTCGCTACCGCGGACGTCGCCGTTGCAACCCTCGATGCGGCGGGTCTTGGCGCCTGGGCAGCCGGTTCGCCGCTCCCTGAAGCGCGTGCTCATGCTGGCGTCGCCTTCTTCGCCGGCAAGGCGTACGTGATTGGCGGCGCATCCGACACCACAGCCGCAACCACGTCGGTCTACATGGGGACACCAGACGCAGCCACCGGTCTGATCACGACATGGGAACTGGCTGACGCACTTGAGCTGCCTGCGGCGCGCTCTGGCGTCGCAGTTACCGTTGTTTCTGACGGCATCATCGTGCTCGGTGGCGAAGGGGCTGATCGCTCTCCGTCGACGACCGTATGGAAGGCGACGCTCGGCGCCAACGGCGAACTTGAGCAGTGGGCAACGCTCATGGAACTTCCTGAGCCACGCAGCTTCGCTGCCGCAGCGCTCGTTGGTGATTCGGTCTACGTCTGGGGTGGTGACAACGCGAGTGGCCCAGCCGCCGAAGTTCTTCGCGGTGACATCGCCGTTGCCCCAGCGGTCGGCGAAGCCCATAGTGCGCCAGTGGTGAATCCCGATCAGGGTGATGCTGAGATCGGCACAATTTATCGTTGGGATGGGGGTTCAGAAGAGGGCAACCTGCCAACCCCGCGCGACGGCGCTGCGCTGTGGAGCGCCAACGGCACCCTCTATGTCGCGGGCGGCACGATCGACGGCACCGCAACGTCCAGTGTGCTCTGGGCGGCACCAGTCCCCGCAACCGGCCTCACGAAGTGGACCTCCGTCGAACTGAGCAACCTGCCAGCCGACGGCGCGCGCGTCGGCGCGAGCAGTGTTGTTATTGGTGGCCATGTGCTCTTACTCGGCGGCGCAGATGCGAGTGGCGCATACAGTGCCGGTGCACTCTCGGCGGGCACATCGCCAAAGGCGCCAGTCTTCCGCGTCGGCCTCTTCGGACTCACCGTTCCTGGCCTTGCCCTTGAGGGCGAGGTTGGTCAGCAGATCGGTTTCCTCTCCGCGGCTGGGGCGTGGACGCTCAACTTCGTGATCATGCTCGGTGCGGCCGTTGCCTATGGGCAGCGCGAGCGCTTCCGCGCATGGGTTGGCGCCAAGCTCGGTCGAAAGGGCGCATCCGCCCGCTAAATCAACGCGCAGCCGCCGTATACTTCCGCGAAACACCTGCCCGGGTGTGCAGTGGGAGGAAGCATGAATATCGCAACCGCAAAGCGGCTCTTTGGCATCAATGCGTTCATCGCGTGGCTCGGCTACGGGCTCTCGCAGCTCATCAACATCTTCGATTTGGTGCCGGCTAAGCCGCCAACGGAGCCCGTTCTCCTCAACCTCTTTACGCAGCCAGAGGCGGGGCTCGCCGGGGCGATCGGTCGCGTGTTCAACTCGCACGGATACTTCACCACCTGGTCGAACATCTTGGTGGCGATCACCCTCACGGTCCTCTATCAGCACCCGACGGTTCGTTCGGCAACCCGTGACTGGTTGCGCAACAGCGCGCTGCTCATGATCACCATGACCTTCGTCCTGTACAACCTCTTGCTCGCCCCCTACGCAAAAGTTGAAAGCTTCCACATCGTCACGAACCTCATAACGCACTACATCACGCCGCTCGTAACCATTGGGGTGTGGGTCGCAGCTGGGCCACGCGGTCGTTTCAATTTCGCGCACACCTTCACGGTGTTCATTGTGCCGATCGCCTACCTGGCTTACACCTTGGCACATGGCGCCATCGCCAGCATGTATCCCTACGGATTCTTCGATGTGATCACGTACGGCTACGCCTCGGTGTTGATGCTGATGGGCGGCGTCATCGTCGGCGGGTATGTGGTGGCGCTCCTCTATCTCGGCGCAGAGCGCCTACTTGGGAGACGTGCGAGCGCGTAGCGATTGGCGAGCCGGGCGGGGTTCGAACCCGCGACCAAGGGTTTAAAAGACCCCTGCTCTACCGCTGAGCTACCGGCCCGCGCAGATTCTCCCACGGCGGGCCACGTTACGAGCCCAAGGCGTGGGAGAATGCGTGGATGAGGCGCTCATGGACGATTGACGCGGCAACGAAGGAGTTGGCGGGGCTGCGCCCGATCATCGCCCTCCTCCGCGACCAGCGCATTGAACTTGAGCGCATGAAGGACGATCTGCTCCGCCTCCGCCGCCTTGAGCGCATGGGCGCCCTGCCAGGCGGCGCCGACCAGAATCAGCTGCAGCCGGCCGACTTGGATCCGGCCCTTCGTGATGCGCTCGCGAGCAGCTCGGTGCTCGAGATGCGCATTCGGGCTGCGGTCGACCAGATGCAGGCGAGTGTCGACCGAGTCACCGGCCGTGGCATCGAGTTGCGCGACATCGACCGAGGCCTCGTCGACTTCCCCGCAGAGGCCTTCGGCATGCAGTTCCTGCTCTGCTGGGAGGAGGGGGACGGCGACGAAGTGCGGTATGCGCACAACCTGGGCGACGGGTACGGCGCACGCCTTCCGATTGCCGAGTTCTTGCGTCGGCTTGCCGCACGGGCGGAGGGCGAGAGAAGGTGACCGACCTCCCGCTCAACCTCACCCCCGTAGAGGCGGCGGAACTTCTTGCACGGCCCGACGCCCCGCTCCTGATAGATGTTCGGGAAGAGTGGGAGTGGAACGAGGTGCACATTCCTGGAGCACTGCTCCTACCACTCTCACAAATTGCGTCACGCCATGCCGAACTCGCCACAGACCGGGCGCTGATCATGCAGTGCCGTTCGGGAGGACGCTCAGGTCAAGCGGCGCTCGCGTTGCGGGCCGCTGGTCGAGCGAACGTCGCTAATCTTGCGGGCGGAATAACCGACTGGGAAGCCGCTGGTCTACCTGTTACCTACGGGGAATAGGCTGCGCATTTGACGGTTTGCCCCGCGCTGCCGATACTTCGCGGGCGGGGTGGAGCAGTGGCAGCTCGTCGGGCTCATAACCCGAAGGTCGGTGGTTCGAATCCATCCCCCGCAACCAACGCACCATCAGCCCCGTACAAGGGCGACTTCATTGCGGGCCGTCGGCGAAGGCGGCGATCTCAGCAACGCTGGTGAACGGACCGACGCGGTAGTCAAGCACCACGCCGTTCGCATCGAGGAGCAGCGTTAGTGGAGCGGCATTCACGGGCACCTGCGAGGCAATCGCACCATCTGCATCGATCAGCGTCGTCCAGGTGGCACCAAGCTCTGCTGCAGTGGTCGCCGCCGGCCCCACCGAATCCTTGTAGAGCACGCCGAGCACCGTAGCTCCCGGCATGAAGCTCGAGGAGTAGTCGAAGAGGAGCGGGATCTCGTCACGGCAGGGGATGCACCAACTCGCCCAGAAGTTGAGCAGGATGCGCGGGCTTCCCCCCGCAACCTGTTGCCATGAGGTGAAGGTGGCGGTTGGGTCGTTGAGCGGGTGCGCCTCGCCGATGTGCATCGTTCGGCCAACGAGGGTGTCACCGCTGGCCGCCGGGCCAATGCATCCGGCAATGAGGGCACCTGTGAGCAGGAGGAGAGAGACGGGTGCACCCGCGGCGCGACGGACGCGCGCCAGGCCGATCACTGCAGGATGATCGTCCCGAGCATGTTGGGATGCACGGTGCAGACGTAGACATAGGTCGTGCCCGCCGTGAGCGCTGGGATCTCGTAGATCCGCTCGTCGACCCCGTTGAAGATCTCGCCGACGTAGATGTCAGGTCCGGTGGCCGTGTCCTCGTGAATGGCGACGTTGTGCGGAATCCCTGCGTCGTAATTCACGAAACGAATGGAGAACGGCGCACCAGCTGGGACGGTGACAGACTCGCTATCGAATGCGACCAACTCTGCGCAGATTGTGATGGTGGCCGTGCCACCCTCGGCGCAGGCGGTCGGTCCGCCGCTAGGCGAGGGGCTCGCCTCACTGCCGCCAAAGACTCCCGCCTGTGACCCACCGACGAAGACGAAGAGCAGGCTAAAGAGTGCGATCGCAACTGTTGGCGCTTTGCGCGGAGTCGGGCTTACGAGATGCCCCGTAGAGTCGGCCTCGGTGGTGGCGCGGTATTCACGACCGGCGTCGTAGAGCCAGCCGATGAGCGCGAGCGCGGTCATAAGGGTGCCGAGCAGGGCGAACTCGAGGCCAACGGCAACTCCGAAGAGCATGACGGCCGCACCCGCACTGACCAGGAGTGGCAGGAGCGACGGAGGCGGCAGGTGCACGCCAGCTGGTGGGCCGCTCGGGGCGGTGGGTGCCGGGGCGTCGTCTACGTGGAGTTCAAGTGCTGAACCTGCGTCGAGTGCGTCGTACTCGCGGACCGCTTCGCGACCCCAGGCGACGAGCGCGAGAACGAAGAGAAGCCCAGCGACGGCCAGTGCAGCGCCACCAAGTGCAACCGAGAAGAAGAGCGCTGCCGAAGCCGCCGAGATAAGGAACGGCGCGAGGCTAGGGCCGGGGAGGTGGATGCCCGATGGCACCTGTGGCGTTCGGATCGGCATGCCGATTCGACGTGGCCCTGCGCGGCGGAAGCGCCAGAAGACCCACCCGTAGAAGGCGACGACGAGAGCGAGGACGCCGAGCGGGATGAGTTTGATCAGGGCACCCCAGTCAGGGGCGACGAACGGTCCAAGGAGTGAGATCACCCACTCAAGAAGGGAGCGGAGAAACTCCATGTCGCTGGGGATCCGTTAGCTGTCGGTGTTCATGGCGTGGATCAGGATCAGCGTCATCGTCGCCATGGCGATCCCGAGGCAGAAGAGGAGCGTCGCGCCTTGCAGGTCGTTCGAGACGAACTGATAGACAGCGCTGAGGACAACAAAGAGGAGGCCAAATGCGTAGGCATACTTGTTCACGGCTGCTCCTACCTTTCAGTTACGGGGCTGTTCGGCTGTGCTGGGGAGATTGTAGCGCCGCCCAAAAAACCACGAACTGGACGATGATGCTCATATGACGCAGTACCTGCTGATTCCAGCCCACGGGCCGCTCCCGCCGGAGCTCTCGCTGGGGTCGCTGCTCTACTGGGCTTGGCCGCCCGTCATTACCACCGCCGTCGTGCTCGTTGGGCTGCTTTGGGCGCTCGCCACCCGCAAGGTGGCGCGGGAGCATCCAGGGAATCCGTATCCGCGCCGTCGCACCGTGAGCCTGGTGGCCGCATTCGCCTTCCTTCTCCTAGCGCTGCAGTCAGGAATCGAGCGCTACGACACGACCCTCTTCTCGATGCACATGGTTCAGCACCTGATCTTGCTCTTCCCAGTACCGATCCTGTTGTTGCAGGCGGGGCCGGTGACCCTGCTGTTGCGCGTCGCCTCGCCGCGATGGCGCGCTCGCACCCTCGCCGTGCTGCGGAGCCGCGCGGTGGGAGTGATCAGCCACCCACTCGTTGGCTGGACGCTCCTCGTCGCAGTGATGTGGGGGACGCACCTTTCGGTCATGTTTGAAACGGCGCTTGAAGACGAGTTCGTCCACAACGTGGAGCACATGCTCTATTTGGGCACCGCCCTCCTCTTCTGGGCACCGATCTTCTCGGTTGACCCGATTCGACACCGCCTGCGTGGCGGAAGTGCACTGGCCTATCTGATTACACAGATGCCACAGAACAGCTTCCTTGGTGTGGCGATCATGTGGTCGCCTGCGCCGCTCTACCCCTACTACGCGACGCTGCAGCGCGCCTGGGGGCCGACACCACTTGAGGATCAGCAGCTCGCGGGTGCGATCATGTGGCTCGTGGGCGACGCACTCTTCTTGGTTGCGATCTTCGTCGTCTTGGCCGCACTGGCAAAGGCTGAGGATCGACCGAAGTCGCGATACGATGAGGCGCAGACGGCGGCGGCGATTGCTGAGATCCGTCGACGAGAGGCGCTCCTGGCGGAGCGGAAGAGGAGTGAAGAGTGAGCGTGGCAATTGATCCGGTCTGCGGCATGGAGGTGATAATCGCCCCAGACGCCCTCACGGCCTCGATTGAAGTCGCTGGTCTCGCCGTTGCCGGCCAGGCCGACCGCCATCGCGGAGCGTTGGACGTGAGTGCTCC
>CAINNT010000070.1 GCA_903851225.1 uncultured Chloroflexota bacterium | reverse complement strand
TGCCTCGACGTTGGCGAAGAGGGTGCGCAACGAACTGGTCAACATGTTCTCTGCCTTTGCCTGGGCTGCAGTGTCGCCGGACTCGCCTGCGTTGACCGCAGCAGCACGCGCCTTGGTGACCCCTTCGAGAACGCCCTTCTCGAAACCCATCTGACCCTTCACGGCATCGACGAGATTTGGGATCAGGTCATACCGACGCTTGAGCTGCACCTGAATTTGGCCGAGTGCTTCGTCAACGCGGTTGCGCCCATTCACGAGTCCGTTAAAGGCTGAGATCCCCACGAGTACAAGTACACCAACGATCACGAGAATCGGTAGCAGGCCTTCCATGACATCCCCCTTCAACTTCACCTGTGGCGGCATGTGTCGCCTCGATCAGTATACGACCACTCACCGCACGAACTCCGGGTCGCTTGACGACCCCCCCGGGGGTAGGCGTAGGCTGCCAGAAGCAGCTGGGTTGAGCCCTCGGAGGGCTCCCCTGGTGCGGGTGCAGCCCGGCTTCCTGGGCCCCCGCGTGAAAGGCACTGAACGATGAACGTTCTGTTGGTTGGGACTGGCACGGTCGGCGAGGCAATCGCTCACCTGATCAAAGGCAAGAAGTGGCTTGGCACCCTGACCCTGGCCGACTATTCGATCGACCGTGCGCGCACGGTGGCCGACGCCGTTGGCGCCGGATATCAGGTGGCACAGGTTGACGCGGGAAACGCTGCCCAGTTGAAAGCGCTCATTGCGAGCTCCAAGGCGGACCTCGTCTTGAACGCCGTAGACCCACGGTTCGTCCCTTCCGTCTTTGACGCTGCCCTTGAGGCTGGCGTGCACTACATCGACATGGCGACGAGCCTCTCGATCCCAGACTCGACACATCCGTACACCGTTCCGGGCCTCATGCTCGGTGCGTATCAAGAGGAGCGCAAGAAGTTGTGGGAAGACCGCGGCAAGCTGGCGCTCATCGGCATGGGCATGGACCCTGGCCTCTCCAATATTTTCGCCGCCTATGCAAAGAAGTGGACCTTCGACGAAATCTCAGCTGTCCATGTGCGTGACGGCGGTGACCTCCGCATCGAGGGCTATCCATTTGCAACCGTCTTCAGCCTCTGGACGGTGATTGAGGAGTGCTTGAACCCGCCGATCGTTTGGCGCAACGGCAAGATCGAGGTACGCGAACCGTTCAGCGAACCAGAGGACTTTGTCTTCCCTGAAGGGGTCGGCCCTGTCATGTGCGTCAACGTGGAGCATGAAGAGGTTGTGCAGCTACCTCGCAGCATCAAGGCCGATGTCATCACCTTCAAGTACGCGCTGGGTGCCGACTTCATCGAGACGCTGCAGCTGTTGCATCGCCTCGGACTCGACGGCAAGAACCCAATCAACGTGAAGGGTGTCCAGGTCGCGCCGCGCGACGTGATCGGCGCGCTCTCACCTGATCCGTCGACCCTCGGCAAGAGCATGATCGGTCGAGCGATCGTGGGAACGCTTGTCAGCGGCACCAAGGATGGTCGTCCGCGCGAGACGTTCCACTACCAGGTGTGCGATGCGGCAGAGACGATGGGCCGCTACAACTTGCAGCCCGTTGCGTGGCAGACCGGGGTGATGCCGGTGATGGCCATGGAACTGATCGCCGAAGGCGTCTGGGGTGGAGCGGGCGTGAAGTCACCCGACATGATGGATCCAGATCCATTCCTCGACATCTGCGAGGACTACGACGTCACGGTGAAACTCGAGCATCGGCTTCCAGGCCGCTCGATCCTGCCGGCAACTGAGCAGCCACCAGTAGGAGCGAAATCGGTGACGGTGAAGGGCTCGTCGAGCCCAACCGACACGGCCTATTCGGCAGCCGCAACCGCGGCACTCTCCGCACCAGTCTCGTACCCCGAGACGGACGCCGAGCGACAGGGGCGAGGCGGGCGCTAGAATCCGCCCGAGCCACGCGCCGCCGCAAGGGGGAACGGGCAGATGGGGGGAGGTGAGATCCAGATGACGAGTTCCGTCGTGCTGCGCACCTTGCCGACGCCCGATTCCTTCAGAGTCCCACCGCGCCTTGAGGGGCTGCGACGCGTCTCGTACAACCTCTGGTGGTCGTGGCATCCCGAGGCCCGCGCACTCTTCCGTCGGATTCATGAAGCGCGTTGGATTGCGACGCGCAATCCCGTCGCCGTCTGTTCGGGCCCGATTGATTGGGAGCCGCTCCTCGAGGATCCGAAGTTCTTGATGCAGGTTGATGAGGTCGTTGCGGCATTTGACAACTACATGTCGGGCGGTAGCGACCACTGGTTCCCTCGCACACACGGCGCAGCACTTGCCAATCCGATCGCCTACTTCTGTGCCGAGTTTGGTTGGCACGAGAGCATGACGCTCTACTCCGGTGGACTCGGCGTGCTGGCAGGGGACCACATGAAGGCCGCCTCCGATATGGCGCTCCCCCTCATCGGCGTTGGGCTCCTCTACCGACGGGGATACTTCCGCCAAACCATCGACGCCGATGGGCATCAGGAGCACGCCTACCCCGAGATAGATCTTTCGGTGCTCCCGCTGGCTCGCGCCGCTGGGAGCAACGGTGAGCAGCTCGTTGTCTCGATTCCACTTGGCGACCGACGCGTCTCAGCGGCGGTATGGGTAGCGCAGATCGGCCGAGTCCCTGTGCTGCTCCTCGATACCGACATCTCGGCCAACAGCGAGGCTGACCGACCGATCACCCACATCCTGTACGTGCGTGGGCGCGAGATGCGCCTTCACCAGGAGATGGTGCTCGGCGTCGGTGGCATCCGTGCACTCCGCGCGCTCGGCGTGGACCCGTCGGTCTACCACCTCAATGAGGGCCACTCGGCACTCAATCTCGTCGAGCGCACCCGCGAATATGTTGCTGCCGGCGAGACGCTTGATAGCGCGCTTGACCGCGTCAAGCGCCACACCGTGTTCACGATCCACACCCCCGTCTCTGCCGGCAATGAGAAGTTCGGCGTTGACCTGGTACGACGCGTGGTTGGACCACTCTGCGACGGAACCGGCGAATCTGATTCCGGCGGCGTGCCTCTGCAGCGTGTGCTGGACCTCGCCGTCGGGGCCGAAGGTGACCGCGGAACATTCGACATGACCGCACTCTCGCTTCGCCTCAGCGCTGGGGCGAACGCCGTGAGCAAGCTGCACGCGGAAACGGCGAACGCGACGTGGTCGCCAGTCATCTCCAACAAGATCCTTGGGATCACCAATGGTGTGCACATGCCGACCTGGGCGGGACGCGAGACGCGTGCAGTTTACGAGAGCTTCTTGAGCGCCGACCTGGATCGTCTCGATACCGATGGGCCAGAGGCGGCGGGATTCTGGGAGCGACTCGGCAGCGTTGAGCCTCGCTCATGGTGGGACGCGCACATGCGACAGAAGGTTGCACTCGGTGAGTTCCTGCGAGACTCCATTCGCCGACAACTCGGTCGGCATGGAGAGTCGCCAGATGCCCTCCGCGAAGCTGATCGCTTCTTCGACCCGAACGTTCTCACCATCGGTTTCGCGCGTCGATTTGCGACCTACAAACGCGCAAACCTGCTCTTCACCGATCTTGAACGCCTCGGCCGCATCGTGAGCAACGGTGACCGACCGGTGCAGATTCTCTTCGCCGGCAAGGCACACCCCGCTGACCGTGCTGGGCAAGAGGTGATCCGCGACATCTGGGAGAGGAGCCGTACCGACGCCTTCCGAGGACGCATCTTCGTCATGGAGGACTACGACATGCGAGCCGCGCGCTATCTCGTCGCTGGCTGCGACGTCTGGCTGAACACACCGCGACGACCACTTGAGGCGTCGGGCACCTCTGGAATGAAGGCCTCGGCGAACGGTGCGGTCAACGTCTCGATCCTCGATGGCTGGTGGGACGAGGGGTACACCGGCGCCAACGGCTTTGCCATCGGCGACAAATCGAACAATCCAGACGAGGAGGCGCAGGACGCAACCGATGCCGAGAGCCTCTATCGGATACTCGAGAACGAGGTCGTGCCGCGCTACTACGATCGCGGCGCGGATGGGCTCTCGGCCGCCTGGCTCGACCTCGC
>CAINNT010000069.1 GCA_903851225.1 uncultured Chloroflexota bacterium | reverse complement strand
CAAGCGCATCAAGGGCGTCCGCATCGTCGCCCTCTGCGACGTCGACTCCCGCGTCGTCGCCAAGGGCCTGAAGGAAAACCCCGGCGCCAAGGGTTACACCGACATGCGCAAGATGCTCGAAGATAAGGAAATCGACGCCGTCTCGATCGCTTCGCCGAACCACCTGCACGCCATCCAGGGCATCTGGACCCTCCAGGCCGGCAAGCACCTCTACATCGAGAAGCCCCTCTCGCATAACATCTTCGAAGGCCAGCAGCTCGTCGCCGCCTCGCAGCACTTCTCCAAGCTCATCGTCCAGGCCGGCACGCAGAGCCGCTCCGGCGGGGGCATCCGCTCCGCCATCAAGGCCGTCCATGCCGGCGAATACGGCAAGGTGAAGGTCGCCCGCGCGATCTGCTACAAGCGCCGCAAGTCCATCGGCCCGGCCAAGAAGAACGCCCTCCCCGCCGAGATCGACAACGATCTCTGGCACGGCCCGGCCGACCTGCAGGAATCCATCCGCGGCAACGAGAGCGACAAGGCTCGATGCACCGAGCGTCGGCGGATCGTATCGATATTCGCTGGCAACGGTGACCCGGACTGGAATGCGCAAGAGTTGCTCCGCGAGCGAGGCTGCAGTAAGTGACGCGTAGTAGGCCGACCCACACGCTACGATTTCTATGGAGCGTGCTGCGCTCAGTGCGGCCGCTATGGCGTCCAGCTCTTTGATTTCTACGCCGTCAGCCGATACGCGCCCGAGCATGGCGGCAGAGAGTGCCCGAGGCTGCTCATCCATCTCCTTGCGCATGAAGTGGTCGTACCCCTCTTTACGTGCCGCCGCACCGTCCCAGGTGATCGTCTCAATCTTCGGCACGAATGATGCGCCTGACGCGTCGTAGAGGGTGATTCCTCCACGCTGCAGGTCGGCGAGGTCACCGTCGCGCAAGAAGACGATCTTGTTGGTGTGCTGAAGGATCGCTACAGGGTCCGAGGCAAGGAACTGTTCCCCTTCGCCGATCCCAACGGCAAGCGGTGCCTCGCGGCGCGCCGCGATGATTCGACCTGGCTCGCCGCGGTGCATCACCACGAGCGCCCACTGCCCGTGCAGACGGGGGAGCACCGCCGAAACTGCCAGTCGAATGTCGCCGTCGTAGGCATCCTCGATTAGGTGGGCGATGACCTCGGTGTCGACGTCGGTCGAGAGCGTATGCCCCATCGCCGTCAGCTCGCGCTGTAGCTCGGCGTAGTTCTCAATGATCCCGTTGTGAATGATGGCGATCTCGCCGTGCTCATCCATGTGGGGGTGGGCGTTTAGGTCGGTTGGCGCACCGTGCGTCGCCCATCGCGTGTGGGCGATTCCAGCGATTGAGCCAGTGGGCAGTTCGTCAAGTACGCCCTCGAGATTGGCGAGGCGGCCCGCCCGCTTGCGCATCGAGATCTCGCCTCCGGTTGCCGCCACGGCGATCCCCGCGGAGTCATAGCCGCGATATTCGAGAAGGCGTAGCCCCTCGATCAACGTCGTCGAGACGTCGCGCGAACCGATGTACCCGACGATTCCGCACATAGCAGTAGTCTACCGCCCGCGTACCAGGCTCGCGGCAACCTCCAGCAGACGTTCTACCGCAGCGTTGACGACCTCTTCATCGGGTCCCTCTCCCATGACGCGGAGGAGCGGCTCGGTCCCCGAGAGACGCACAAGGACGCGCCCGCCTGTCTGTGCGAGCGTCGATTCGGCCTGGCGTATCGCACGTTGGAGGGCGGGATCCTCAAGCAGCGACTCCCCCACCCCGAGCGGCACCGGCACCGTGCGTTGCAGTTGCGGATGAAGCGGTATACCACTGGCCAACTCCCCAATTGGGACCCCTGCGCGGGCTACGAGACCGAGTACGGTAATCGCGCTGAGAAGACCGTCACCGGTCGGCGAGAGCTCAGAGAAGAGCAGGTGGCCGCTCTTCTCGCCGCCAAAACCACCCTGACCAGCGGCGAGTCGCTCGGCAATGTGTCGATCACCGACGGGAGTGCGCTCCAGGCTGATCCCGTGCGCGGCAAGGTGACGCTCCACGCCACTATTGGTCAGCACCGTCGCAACGACGCGTTCAGAGCCAGCCACTCCCCGCCCCCTCCGGTCCAAGGCGATGAGTGCGATCAAGACGTCACCATCAACTGCACGCCCGTCCGCGTCTACCACGACGCAGCGGTCCGCATCGCCATCGAGCGCAATGCCGAGATCGGCGTCTTGCGCACGCACCTGCTCACCCAGTGCAGCGGGATCGGTAGCGCCAACCCCGTCATTGATCACGCCATCGCCCATGGCAAACGGCACGACCGTGGCGCTGGTAGCGGCGAGCGCTGCGACCGCAAATGGTGAGGCGGCCCCATGCGCCGCATCAACCACCACCCGCAAGCCGCTCGCATTCACGGCGCGCGCGAGCTCCTCCAACGTTCGCGCGTAGCGATCTCGATACGCCTGCGCCTCAGGGGCGTGAGTCGACGAGGGAGCAACCACCCCCAGTCCTGCTGATAGCGCACGCTCTATGGCCACCTCAAGGGCTCGCTCCTGTGCGTCGGGGATCTTCCGTCCATCACGGGCGAGCACCTTCAGGCCGTTGTACTCCACCGGGTTGTGCGAGGCGGTCACAACCACCCCACACGCCGCGCGCGGCTCACCAGCAACGAGTGAGGCGAGCCCGGGCGTGGGGATGATGCCCACATCAATGACGGTACCTCCGTGGGCCTCTATCGCCCCGGCCAACGCACTGCTCAGAGCGGGTCCGCTCGGTCGGGTGTCGCGGCCGATGACCACTAGGCCCGCTGGATGCTGCTGCATCAGGGCTATGCCCAACGCTGCAGCCATTTCGACTGTGAGTGACTCGCCTGCGATCCCGCGGATCCCATCGGTGCCGAAGCGAACCGTGGTCACGGTAGTCCTTGCGCTAGATCAGCGCTTGGTGAACTGCTTCGCCTTACGTGCGCGTCGGAGACCGTACTTCTTGCGCTCCTTGGCGCGCGGATCGCGCGTCAAGAATCCGGCCTGGCGAAGAGGCAGTCGATACGCCTCTGGATCGGCAGAGAGAAGCGCGCGAGAGATAGCGTGACGGATTGCCCCAGCTTGGCCAGCAATACCACCACCCTCAACCTTCACCATCGCGTTGAATCGACCCTCGGTGCCGGTAACTCGGTAAGGCGCAAACACCTCAGACTGAGGGACGGCGCCGCCAAAGTGCTGCTCGTAGGTTCGTCCGTTGATGACGATCTGACCCTCGCCGGCAACGAGGCGAACTCGCGCGATTGAGGTCTTGCGACGGCCGGTTCCCTGGTAATACGGCAGACTGACCACACTCTTCTCCTTCGGGCTCACGCGAGGGGCTCCGGCTTCTGCGGAGCGTGCGGATGATCCGCATCGGCATAGACCTTCAGCTTGCGGATCTGTGCATTTCCGAGTTTCGTCTTCGGGAGCATCCCCTTAACGGCTCGTCGAATCGCCTCATTCGGCTTGCGCTTCAGGAGGTCTCCGAGGAGCTCCATGCGGTAACCACCCGGCTGGCCAGAGTGCGAGTGGTACTTCTTCGAAAGGAGTCGGTCGCCTGTGACGACCAGCTTTGCGGAGTTGATGACGATGACGAAGTCCCCGGAATCAATGTGGTCAGCGAAAGTTGGCTTCCCCTTCCCCATGAGCGCCGAGGCCACCTTCGTCGCAAGTCGACCAAGGGTCTGACCCTCGGCGTCGATCACAAACCAGCGGCGTTCAATCTCAGCAGCGCGAGGTGTCCAGGTCTTCGTGTTCATCTGATCCTCCTAGATCAACTCAAGCTGCACGAGCGGCGCCGAGTCACCCTGGCGAATGCCGATCTTGGTGATGCGACAGTAGCCCGACGTGCGGTTTGCATACTTCGGAACGATCTCATCGAAGAGTTTCTCGACGACAAGCGGCTCCTCTGGGAGTGCTGCGATCACGGCGCGACGAGCCGAGAGGCCGCCCTTCTTCGCAAGCGTAATGATCTGCTCAACCTGCGGACGGATCTCCTTGGCTTTCGCCTCGGTCGTCTGAATGCGCTCGTAGCGCAGCACGGAAACGATCAAGTTCTTATAGAGCGCAAGGCGGGGCCCCTGCTTTCGGGAGAGCTTTCGTCCGCCAATCGCGTGCGACGTCATTAGACCTTCTCCTCGTCGTCGTCGGACTCATCTTCGTCGAAAATGGCGTCGGCTGGGATCGTGCTTTCTGGCACATCGAAGCCGCGCTCAACAAGCTTCTCGCGAACTTCGTTGAGGCTCTTCTGGCCGAAGTTGCGCAGCTTGAGGAGCTCCATCTCCCCGCCATCAAGGGCGGTCAGGAGCTGACGAACTTTGAGGATGCCCGCGCGCTTGAGCGCGTTGTAGGCGCGCATCGGAAGATCGAGCTCTTCAATGGAGAGGTCGAGCAGGTTCCCCCCAGCTTCTGCCGCTGGGGCAGCCGCTGGGGCCTCGCCGAGACCTGAGAAGGCGGTGAACTGGCCAACGAGGATAGCGGCGGCCTTGCGAACCGCTGCCTCCGGCGAAATCGTACCGTCCGTCTCAATCTCAAGGATCAGCTTTTCGCGATCCACGTCCTGGCCGACGCGCGTGTTCTCGACGGTGAAGTTGACCTTGCGCACTGGTGTGAAGATGGCGTCCACGCTCATCACGCCACGAGGGCGCACCTCTCCCTCAGGATCTGCATCAACGCGGTCCGAAGAGACGTATCCGACGCCAGTTTCAACAACGAGGGTGGCTTCGATGGCCGCCTTGTCCGAGTCAAGCGTCGCGAGGACCAGCTCTGGGTTCACAATCTCGACCTGGCCGTTCGGCTTGATGTCACCAGCGGTTACCGGGCCTGCCCCCTTCTTCGAAAGGGTCAGCTCAATGCGCTCCTTCGCAAAGCTGCGAAGTCGGATCTTCTTGACGTTCAGGAGGATTTGCACCACGTCCTCACGCACGCCTGGCAACGAGGAGAACTCCTGCATCACTCCGTCGATCTGCACGGCGGTGACTGCGGCGCCTTCGAGCGACCCAAGAAGGACGCGGCGAAGCGCGTTGCCGAGGGTGACGCCATAGCCTGGCGCGAATGGGCCGGCCTCGTACTTGCCATACGAGCCGAGCTCCTCGAGCGGGGCGATCTTGGTGGTCAGTGCATCGGACATGTTCTCTCTCCCTCTTACCGCGAGTAGAACTCGACGACGAGTTG
>CAINNT010000068.1 GCA_903851225.1 uncultured Chloroflexota bacterium | reverse complement strand
CGTCGTCAACTCGACGACGGCCCCCTCCGCCTTTGAGACGATCTTTTGGGTGACGGCGATCACATCATCTGGTCGCAGGCCACCGATTGCGCCCGTCGACGCGATCGTCGCGACACAGTTGGCGATCATCGCTGGAAGGTCATCGCCCGGCACGATCTCTCCGAGACCTTCGATTGCAACCGCCAGAAGCCCCTCGGCCGGCGCAATTGTGGTCGCATCGCGATCGCGCTGCATGGCAACCCGAAGGTCGTCGGGGGTGTCGAGATCGGCGGCGAGCGGTGAGGTAAGTGCCTCAACCGGCGCACCATCGCGACTCAGCTCGGTGCGGTGTGCCGCGGCACTATTCGCGCCGAAGCGCGGCGTAAAGGTGCGCGGGAGTGGAACCAGGAGTGCCGATGTGCCTCCGTCTGGAGATGCCAGAAGGCCCGGCTGCCTACCCGACCAACCGCTCACCAGCGCATCGAGGTTTGTCGCCGAAATCTCAGCGAGGTCCACAGGGAGGATCAGTGCCGCAGACGCACCACTCGCAGTGGCCTGCGCTACGCCCAGGCTAATCGCTGCATTCAGTTCGCTGCCGCCATCATCGAGGGCCTCGTGACCTCCGCTGCGCGCCAAGGCGCGGGCGAGCGGATCAGGTGAGACCAAGATGACGTTGCTGATGCGTGTAGCTCGTCCGAGTGCGAGCAGCGTGCGCTCAAGGAGTCGCGCGGAGAACTCGCGGCGCTCCGCCTCGCTGAGGAGTGGCGCCATGCGGGACTTTGCTGTGTCGATCGAGCGAAAGGGGAGGACGGCGGTGATGCTCACGAGAGGGCAAGGACAGCGCGGGCGACAGCGAGGCGGGTAGCGTCGTCGGTCATCACGATCGAAGCAGCGACGCTCTTGCGAACATGCGGTGCGATTGCAGCGGCAAGGCTAGGTGTCAGGTCTGACGTTTCGACGAGGATCGCATCCATCAGCCCCGTCAGATGCTTGGCGACACCGGCTGGCGAGACATCGAGCCCCGCGGCAGCGAGCATTCGGTCGGCCGGTCCCTTGAGCGCCCTTCCGCCAACAATGGGCGAGACTCCGACGACGAGTGCACCGCGTGTTCGCGCTGAGGTGATCGCCTCGCGGATTCCGGGAATCGCAAGGATCGGGCCGATCGAGATCAGCGGATTCGACGGAGCAATCACAATGCGATCTGCGGCGGCGAGAGCATCGAGAGCCTCGACGGTCGGACGTGCCGACTCAGCCCCATCAAATGCGACCTCCACCACCTCAGGCGTTGCCTGTGCGCCAACGAACCATGGTTGGAATTCCATCCAGCCGCTCTCCGTGCGCAGGCGAGTGCGCAGCGGATCGTCGGTCGCCATCAGGATCGGCGCTTCGCTGAGACCGAGCGTCCGCTGAATCTCACGATTGACCTCGGTCAAGCGCCCGCCCGCACGAAGCTGCGCGGTGCGGTGGATGTGCAGCGCAAGGTCGCGATCGCCAAGGCGGAACCAGGTGGGTGCGCCGATCTTGCCGAACTGATCGAGGGCGTTCCAGGTCTCCCCCGCAAGTCCCCAGCCGCGCTCGCGATCTCCAAGATTGGTGAGGGTGTAGAGCAGGGTGTCATGGTCGGGGCAGATGGTGAGGCCATGCAGCTCAAAGTCGTCGCCCGGGTTGACGATGATGGAGAGGTGTCCTGCTGGGAGTGCCGCGCGAAGGCCGTGGGCGAGCTTCGCCCCACCAACGCCCCCAGCGAGGAGTGCGACCCGTGGGCTCACGCCGTGAGTGCGGGGAGCACCTCGCGCCCGAAGGCGGCGGCCCATTCGGCTTGGTTGCGGCCCACGTTGTGCAGGTAGATCTTGTCGAAGCCCATGTCGAGATAGCGCTGAATCGTCTTGCGATGTGTCTCGAGGTCGCTCGATATCACCATGCGCCCGGCAAAGTCCTCTGGTCGCACGAGCTTCGCCATCTGCTGGAAGTCGGCAGGGTTGCGAATGTCTTGCTTCGGGAACTTCATCCCGCCGTTTGGCCACTCGCGCAGAGCGTTGGCGAGCGCCTCTTCATCCGTCGCAGCCCATGAGAGGTGCAGCTGCAGAATCTTCGGCATGATGTCGGGGTCTTTCCCAGCCGCTCGCGCCCCTTCGGCGAACTTGTCGAATACCGTCTGGATCTTCTCGTCGGCGGCACCGACGGTGATGATGCCGTCGCAGAGCTCGCCCGTCTTCTTCGCGGTGACTGGTCCGGCGGTTGCGACATAGATGGGTGGTGGAGCTGGTGGAAGCGTCCAGAGACGCGTGCTCTCGAGTTGATACCAGCGACCTGCGTGCTTCACCTCGTTGCCGGTGAAGAGCTTTCGGATGATCTCGATCGCCTCGAACATTCGCGCGATGCGCTCGCCAACCTCGGGCCAGTAGCCGCCAACGACATGTTCGTTCAGCGCCTCGCCTGAACCGAGGCCGAGCCAGTGGCGCCCCGGATACATCGCCTCAAGGGTTGCGGAAGCCTGCGCGACCGTTGCGGGATGCATGCGCCACCCGGGGCAGGTAACCCCAGGGCCAACATCGCCCTTGGTGCGCTCGGCGAGCAACGTCATCACGTTCCACACAAAAGGAGCAGAGCCTTGCTCTGGGACCCACGGCTGGAAGTGGTCAGCGGCCATAACACCGCTGAATCCCGCCTGCTCGGCGGCGACGGAGTAGTCCACGACTTCGATTGGCCCGAACTGCTCGAGCATCGCGGCGTAGCCGATCTTTGCGGAGCCCTTACCCATTGCTACTCATCTCCAAGCGGCTTGCCGTGCGCAACGACGCGTTCCGGCACGATCTCGATGAGGATCCGTTGCTGCGTCTTGAACATCGCAAGGTTCTTCGCCAAGAGGGCTGGATCGCTGAGGTACTTGGCGGCCATTCGCGCCATCTGTGCCTGCGCGACCTCTTGGTCGTCGTCCATGCGCACGCGCCCAAGGATCTGTACGTAGTCGTAGCGGTCTTCGACCATGAAGGAGCAGCGTGGGTCTCGGCGAAGGTTGGCGGGCCAGCGGCGCCCCTCGGCGCTGTTCACCAGGATGCGGTCGCCCACGAGCTCGTACCAGACCACCGCCGCAAACGGTGCACCGTCCGCATCGATGGTTGCAAGGCTTCCGAACCGTGGTCGGTCGAGGAACCGTCGGATCCCGGGATCGCCAATTCCTAATGGGCTCATGAGGCGTACGCTACACGCAACGGAGCCCGTCGTCCTTAGGCGGGCCCAGAAGTTGCGGAGGTGCGCCATGGCCCAGATCCATCTTCACGCCGAGAACGGCGATTACGCCCCGATCGTGCTCATGCCGGGCGACCCGAACCGCTCGAAACGGATCGCGGCGCGATTCGATGGTGGCCTGGAGAAGGCGAGACTCGTCAACGAGCACCGCGGCCTCCTCGGCTACACGGGCACCGTCAACGGGGTGCCGGTGAGCGTCCAGACGACCGGGATGGGGACACCAACAACCAGCATCGTCATGGAGGAGCTGCTCAACCTCGGGGTTGAGACGTTCGTGCGCATCGGTACCTGCGGTGGCTTCCTCCATTTGGACACGGGCGATGTGATCGTCGCCTCCGCGGCGGTGGCAAGTAGTGGCATTGGTCCAATCCTCGGATTCGACGAGCCAACGGCCCCTACCGCCGACTTCGATGTGACCAACGTGCTCGTTGCGGCCGCGAAGGCCGAAGGCCTCACCACGCACGTCGGACCGATCGTCACCTCTGACGTCTTCTACGATCCGAATCCGCTCGGCACGGCTCGTTGGGGTGCACGAGGCTATCTCGGCGTAGAGATGGAGTCCGCCGCGATGTTCTTGCTGGCGATGCGCGAGCGAGCCAAGGGTCGACCGGTGCGCGCCGGAACGATTCTGACCGTCTCCGACACGATTCGCGATCCAAAGGTTGTCGCCGAAGCTCGTAAGGGCGGCAGCGAGCCGTGGTACCGACTCCCTGAGGATGAGTTGATCAAGCGCATCGACCTCACGATCGGTGCCGCGTTGAAGGCCGCCGCGACACTCGGCGCTCGTTAGCTCGCTCGCTCCGTGACGCAAACCTCGCAGATCCCGGTCGGCGTTGCGCTCGGGACCATCGGCCTCGAGGGCGATGCGTGGCTGCGTGCCGCGGCGCTGCTCTCCTCGGGACCAATCGACCGCCTCTGGATCTGGGATCACCTCATGGGCCATGGTGCACCTGATCGCCCGGTGCTTGAGGCGACCACGTTGGCAGCCGCGGCACTGGCGATGAACCCGACTGTGCACGTCGGCACCTTGGTTCTCGATGTCACGAAGCGACACCCAGCACTCACCGCGAAGCTTGCGGCGACACTCGACGCGATCGCCCCCGGGCGATTCACCCTAGGTATTGGCGCTGGCGGTGATGCTGCCGAGCATGACGCGCTCGGCATGCACTACGGCGAGGTGGGCGAACGGATCGCGGCGTTAACCGAACAGGTCGCTGTCGCACGTGCCATGCTCGGCGGTGACCCGAGTGGACGAGTCACCCTGAGCGGCTCGGGGAGCCTTAAGGGTGCCGCAAGCGCACCTCGCCCAGGTGCGCCCGCAGCTGCGGCAGCTCCCACACCCACGTGTTGACGTTGCGTGCCAGGTTGGTCACGTGCGCTGCAGCAGGGCGCAGGCTGTTGTTGCCACCACTACTACTACCTCCACCGCCGCAGCCGCCGCCGCCGCTGCTGCTTTT
>CAINNT010000067.1 GCA_903851225.1 uncultured Chloroflexota bacterium | reverse complement strand
TATCGGGCGACACGCCGGTAAAGCGCATGCCGGCCGCCTCGAGTTGCGGCTTGAATCGGTTGGCCACTTCAAAGCGGTGACGGTGTCGCTCGTAGACCACCTCTGCGCCGTAGACAGTGGCGGCACGACTCCCTGGGGTGAGCTTGGCGGGATAGAGGCCGAGGCGCTGCGTGCCCCCCTTCTCTTCCACACCGCGCTGGTCGGGCGTGAAATCGATCACTGGGTTCTTCGTGAACATGTCGAACTCCGTGGAGTTCGCATCGCTCGAACCCAACGCCTCTCGTGCAAAATCAATCACGGCAATCTGCAAGCCGAGGCAGAGCCCGAGGTACGGGATGCGCTCAATGCGTGCCATGTGCGCCGCGCGGATCTTCCCTTCGATGCCGCGATAGCCGTAGCCACCCGGCACCAGGATGCCGTGCACGCCAGCAAGCTCTGCCGAGAGGATGGCGGGCTCGGCGTCATCAAGCCGTTCGGCATTCACCCATCGGATGCGCACATCGACGCCGTGTGCCCAGCCTGCGTGGCGGAGCGCTTCGGTGACCGAGAGGTAGGCATCAGGCAGTTCGGTGTACTTGCCGACGATCGCGATCTCGACCGCAGGCTTCTCAGCGACGATGTCGTCAGCGAGCTTCTCCCATCGCGAGAGGTCAGGGGTTGTTGCAGGGAGACCAAGTTCGCGAACGACGAGGTCGCCGAGACCAAACTTCTCAAACTGCAGCGGTACCTCGTAGATGGTTCGTGCCGTGGTGGCGGGAACGACCGCCTCGACCGAAACGTCGGTGAAGAGGGCGATCTTCTCGCGCACCTCGTCAGGTACAGGGTGATCGGCACGCAGGATGATGATGTCGGGCTGAATGCCGCTGCCGCGCAGCTCCTTCACCGAGTGCTGGGTTGGCTTCGTCTTCAACTCACCGGTGGCGGCGAGCTCGGGGAGCAGCGTGACGTGAATGTAGAGTGAATTGCCGCGGCCAACATCCTTCTTGAGCTGCCGAATTGCCTCGATGAACGGCAGTGATTCGATGTCGCCCACAGTGCCGCCGACCTCTACGATCACCACATCCACGTCGTCGCCGCTGAGGCGCATGACGCGCTCCTTGATCTCGTTGGTGATGTGCGGAATGACCTGAACCGTGCCGCCGAGGTAGTCGCCACGACGTTCGCGCGCAATCACGGTGGAGTAGATGCGCCCCGTGGTGACATTCGAGGCTTGCGAGAGGTTGACGTCAATGAAACGTTCGTAGTGCCCGAGATCGAGGTCGGTCTCTGCCCCGTCGTCGGTGATGAAGACCTCACCATGCTGATAGGGCGACATCGTGCCCGGGTCGACGTTGAGGTACGGGTCAAGCTTGATCACAGAGACGCGCAGGCCGCGCGCTTTGAGCAGGAGGCCGACGGAGGCGGCGGTGATCCCTTTGCCGAGGGAGGAGGTGACGCCGCCAGTGACGAATACGAACTTCGTCGCCATTGGTCGCTCTCCCTCCAGCATTTACGGTGGGGCGTTCGGGGCTTTCCGAACGAGCCTGACGGAGTCTATCGCAGGCGGCGGCGGAACGGGGAACCAGTTTGGCGCCCTGCCCAGATGCCCAGAAGGATGAGTGCACCGCCAAACGCCTGGATCGGCTCGAGGGCCTCGCTGAGCACCACGGCTGAGACAACGACGGCGAGGAACGGGACGAGCAACTGGAAGCTGGCAACGCGGGAGACGCCGACGATCGGCACCGCCGAGAAATACAAGACGTTGGCCAAGCTGCTCGAACCAAGCGTTGAGAAGACGAGGCCGAAGATTGCGACGGGTGGCGGTGACGCAAGCCCATCGAACTGTCCAGTAATAAAGGTGGTGACGAACAGTGCAACACCGCCGAAAATCATGCTCCACGCTGTCCAGGCAATTGCGCCGGCGCGCGGGATCACGCGTGCTCCGGCAAGGATATAGACGGCCCAACAGACAGCTGCACCAAGTGTCATCAACACGCCCGTGGTCTCACCGCCGAATGCCCCCGCCCCTTCGCCCAGGGCAACCGCAACAACGCCCGCAAACGCGATGATGCCGCCTGCAGCAACCGCAGGCTTCAGTGGATCAATGCGCAGAAGAGAGGCAAGGACTGCGGTCAGGAATGGCGTGACGGCAATCAGCAGGGCGCTTGTCCCCGCGTTGATGGTGCCGAACGCGCCGGCCCAGAGGAGCTGATAGATGCCCTGCCCGATCACACCGAAAACGGCGGCGGCGAGCAGTTCGCGAGGTTCCATGCGGACGTTTGCACGGCGGATGGCGGCCCAGCCGAGGACGAGAATGCCAGCGGCGGTGATACGGATGGAAGAGAACGGCAACACAGGCCAGGCCAGCACGGCTGATTTGACGACGGTGAAGTTGACCGCCCATGTGGCCATTGCGCCAAGCACGCCAAGCTCAGCGACGGCGCGAACGCTCAGTGGAGTTCGGCTCACGAAGCGGTGTTCCGGTCGAGGTAGCCCTTCTCTCGGGCACGGTCGATGCCCATCACAAAGAGGCGCGGGGCAATGAGCCAGATCACGGCAGTGCCAACAGCAAGGGCGAGCAGAAGTTCGTTGGTGGGCATGGTGCCGAGCATACCTGGGGATGTCGTGCTGAGCAGTGCGCGGCGCAGCCCCTCGATCCACCAGGTAATTGGCAACGCCGCTGCGATGTTCTGCACCGGTCCTGGGAGAACCTCCAGCGGAAAGATTGCACCGCAAAGCAGGAAGACGGTGGATGAGACCGCCTGCGGGTAGGCCCACGCATCGTTGCGAAGCTGCACACAGATGCCACCAAGGACGATTCCGATGCCCACGACGGAGAGGAGGCCGAGCGGCAGCACGGCAACGAGGAGAAGTATGTCGGGCCCACCCGCACGCATCGGCACGCCGAGCAGCACTCCTGCGCCGATGACGATGAGGGCACTGAATCCGGCGATGCTCGCCTTTACGAGCGAACGGCCGATTGACACAGGGAGTAGCGACGAGGGTGTGGCGAAGATGTAGCGAATGGTGCGATAGCGCTCACGGTCGTCGAGGAGCGCATGCGTTGGACCTTCAAGTGCTGCACTCACGATCTGGAACACCGCCTGTCCAATAACGACGAAACCGATCGTCGCAACATTGAGGGTTCCACCGATGTTGAGCACTGCAAGGAAGAGACCGAGAAACGCGAGTGGCCGGATGATCAAGAATGCTGCGAGATAGATTGGCTCGGCCCAGTTCCCTTCAATTGCCCACGCGAGTCGGGCAGAGGCAACGAGGGAGCGTGCTGCATCTGCAGCAGCGCCGCGCAACGGGCCAAATGGCCGTACCCCAGGCGCTGAACCTGCGCTAATCGGCA
Source organism: uncultured Chloroflexota bacterium (assembly GCA_903851225.1). Taxonomy (GTDB): domain Bacteria; phylum Chloroflexota; class Limnocylindria; order Limnocylindrales; family Limnocylindraceae; genus Limnocylindrus. The sequence continues at coordinate 11,252 of CAINNT010000067.1, read as the reverse complement.
CGTGCCAACAGCTTCCCACCGGCGCGGCCAACTCGTTCGATGTGCGCGAGCAGCGCGCGGCCGATCACGCCGAAGACGGCGGTCATCGCCAACAGGATCAGCAGTTCAACGCCCACGGGCAAGATGCCCGTCGCCGCAAGCTGTGGCACTGCGACCTGGCGCAGGGCATCAATCGCCGGGGCGAGCGGCAAGATGCCGAGCGCAACCACGCCTACCGTGCCCATCGAGCGCACTGGGGCATACACGCCGCCAAGAAGATGCATCGGCTCGTTCAGGAGACTGCCGAGGTGGTCGGCCTCCCGCCCCGAGATCAAGAAGATCGACGAGAGGCAGACGCCGAGCGAGTACATCGCCGCCACTCCCGCCAGCATCACCAGCGCAAGCAGGAACGGATCGGCGACCTGGTACTTCGCGCCGAAGAGGAGTACGCCAGCCACAGTGATGATGACCGCTCGGATCACCACGCCAAGCGCGCCGCCGATCGCCATGCCAAGGGCAATCGCGCCGAGGCCGACGGGGGCGGTGATATAGAGGAGAAGGTTCCCGGAGTCACGCTCCCAGTGGAACTGCGCCCCCATCATCCACACCACCGAGATCCAGAAGGAGAGGAGCGCGGTCGCCAAGATTGTCGAAGCGATCCAGGCTTCGTCGACCCCACGAGACCGCAGCAGGAACACGATGGAACACATACCGAGAATTGGGAAGACAAGATCGAAGAAGAGCCATGATGGCTCACGTGCGGCACCGATCACTCGCGGGTAGGCGCGAGCCACCACCGATACGAAGGCATGCCGAATTCGACGACCCAGGCTCCACGTCGTCTCATCATGAATGCGCGAGATGAGGGCGGTTGCCTCAGCGCCAACGACGCTGTTACCCATTCGTCGACTCATCTGATTCGGTGATACCGCGACCGACGAGTTGCACGAAGACCTCTTCAAGCGTCGGCTCACTCTTGGCGATTTCTTGAAGATGCGCGCCGCTGGCGGCAAGCGTACTAATGACACCACCTAGCGCCGCATCCTCCTTGAGACCGATCGCCAATCGTACGGTCGGCGAGCCGACGCCTGAGGCGTCGCTACCGTCGGAATCTCGCGCAGCAACAGAGAGCACTCCGGGGAGCGCGCGCAACGAGTCCAACGACATTGCGGCAGGGAGAGCATCAACGCCAACAATGAAAAGTGCGTCCTTCTGAACCATGCGCTTCAACTCCGTTGGGGTCCCTTGCGCCAAGATGCGCCCGTGGTCGACGATTGCGATGCGATCGCACATCTCATCGGCCTCGGCCATGTAATGCGTGGTCAGCAGAACGGTCCGGCCAGGCTGCTCCGCTTGGAATGCGCGCACACGGTCGCGCACATCACGGGCGGCCGAAACATCTAGGCCGATCGTTGGTTCATCGAGAAAGAGGATCCACGGGTCATTCAAGAACGACCGCGCAAAGTTCAGCTTCTGTCGCTGCCCCGTGGAGAGTGCGCTGATCTTCCGATCGCGAATCTCCTCGATACCGAACGATGCGAGCTGGGCATCAACTTTTGCCATCCCCTCGCGATACGGCAGGCCATAGAATTGCGCGAACATCGCCAGCTGCTCGCGGACGGTGAGCAGGCCATACCCAGAGAAATCACCACCGGCGACAAGGTTCATGATTCGCCGCACGCGTGCCGTCTCCGTGACCACATCGAGGCCGAAGATCGAGGCAGAGCCGGTGCTCGGAAGGAGAAGGGTGCTCAGGATCTTGATCAGCGTGCTCTTCCCCGCACCATTTGGGCCGAGCACCCCGAAGAGCTCGCCCGGCTCGATGCGCAGGTCGATGCCGTCTAGGGCCGTGACGGGGCCGCCCTTCGCCTGAAAGACGCGACCGATTCCCGTCGCGTGAACTGCGGCGGGCGCGATCGATTCGGACATTGCTCCTCCTTTAGCGGATGTCGCCACGTTGCCACTCGGTTGCGACGGCACACGAGGAGTGAGTCTACAATCTCCACGCAGCACCTCGGCGCACGTGAGCAACTCCGCGCCGACGGCCCACCTGCCTATTGATGGATGGAGAGACCCATGGATCAGCGCCTCGACCAGTCGGCCGTCACCACAATCCGCACCCTCGCAATCGACACGGTGCAGGCGGCCAACAGTGGACACCCCGGCGCGCCGATGGGTTGCGCGCCGATGGCACACACCATCTGGACACGGCACCTGCGCCACTCACCATCTACGCCGAGCTGGTTCAATCGCGATCGCTTTGTCCTCTCCAACGGACACGCAAGTGCACTCCTCTATTCGCTCATTCATCTCGCCGGCTACGGCCTCACCCTCGACGACCTGAAGGCCTTCCGACAGTGGGGCTCACTCACGCCAGGGCACCCAGAGTTTGGGCTGACCGCAGGCGTTGAGGCCACGACTGGCCCACTCGGCCAAGGGTTCGCAAATGGTGTCGGGATGGCGATCGCTGAGCGCCGCCTCGCCGAAGAGTTCAACCGCCCAGGGCACAACATCATTGATCACCGCGTGTACGCCATCGTCTCCGACGGCGACCTACAGGAAGGGATTGCCTCCGAGGCGGCGTCGCTCGCCGGACACCTGAAGCTCAGCAAGCTGATCTACCTCTGGGACGACAACTTGATTCAGCTCGACGGGCCAACCTCTACCGCCTGGTCCGAGGATGTGCTGAAGCGCTTCGATGCCTATGGCTGGCACACCGCACGCGTTGAAGACGGCAACGACATCGAGGCAATCGATCGCGCCATTGATTGGGCGATCGCCGATGAGCGACCGAGCTTGATCGCAGTGCGCACCGTTATCGGCTTCGGCTCGCCGAACAAGGCCGGGAGCCAGAAGTCGCACGGCTCCCCCCTCGGCCCTGACGAGGTGAAGCTCACCAAGGCCGCCTACGGCGTTGACCCAGAGGCGACCTTTGCGGTGCCTGCCGATGTTGCCGCCCTGTACAAGGAGCGCAGCGACCATGGTGCATCGCTGGTCGCCGAACACGCCAAGCAACTGCTCGCCTACGCCACCGCGTACCCGGCCGAAGCAGCTGAGTTGCAGCGACGCATGGCGGGCAACCTTCCCGCTGGTTGGGAGAGCGCTCTGCCGAAGTACGAACTCGGCGGCGATGCGCCGACGCGCAACGTCAGCCAGTCGAGCATCACGGCGCTCGGTGCCGTGCTTCCCGAGTTGATCGGCGGTAGCGCCGACCTCTCGGAGTCGAACCTCACCGACATTCACGGCGGCGGCAAGTTCACCGCCACCGAAGCGGGTCGCAACATCAGCTACGGCGTTCGCGAGCATGCCATGGGTGCCATCGCCAACGGCATCTCGTATCACGGTGGGTTGATTCCTTTTGTTGCAACGTTCCTTACGTTCAGCGATTACCTGCGCGGCGCGTTGCGCCTCGCCGCGCTCGCAAACCTCGGCAGCATCTTCGTCTTCACGCACGACTCGATCGGTCTCGGTGAAGACGGCCCAACACATCAGCCCGTTGAACACTACGCGGCACTCCGCGCCATTCCAAACGTGCGATTCTTCCGACCTGGTGATCCGAACGAGGCCGCCGCGGCATGGGGCGTGGCCGTTGAACGACGACATGCGCCAACCGTGCTCGCCTTCACCCGACAGAAGCTGCCAGTTCTCGCCGGCTCCATCACTGGCGCAGCGGCTGGCGTACGACGTGGTGCATATGTGCTTCGCGAAGCGACAGGCGCCGCGAAGATGATCTTGATTTCGACCGGCTCCGAGCTGCATCTCGCCGTTGCAGCGGCAGAGCAGCTTGAGTCCGCTGGCACGCCGACACGCGTGGTCTCGATGCCATGCCCAGAGCTTTTCGGCGAGCAGGACGCGGCGTACCGCGAGTCGGTGCTTCCAGCGGCACTCCGTGCGCGCGTCGCCATCGAGGCGGGAGTGAGCCTCGGCTGGGACCGCTGGGCCGGCACCGACGGCGCCATCATTGCAATGGACCGCTTCGGCGCATCGGCCCCAGCACCAACGCTCTTCAAGGAGTTCGGCTTCACCCCAGAGCGCATCGTGGAAATCGCCAAGGGCGTGCTCGCAGGCACGGTGCAGGGCGTCGTTCCGACGCCGCACCTGCACGACGGGCATCAGGTTCGCTGAGGTGGGTCGCCGCCTTGCCGTTGCCGCAGACCACGCCGGCGCCGCGCTCAAGGCAGCGATCGTTGCCCGCGTTGCGGAGATCGCGCCCGACTGGAGCGTTGCCGACCTTGGTGGTGATGGGAGCGATCCAACCGACGACTATCCCGACTCTGCCCGTGCCGTCGCTGAGCGCATGATCGCTGGCCAGGCGGATCGTGGACTGGTGATCTGCGGTTCGGGGATCGGCGTCACCATCGCGGCGAACAAGTTCAACGGCATTCGCGCCTCGATCGCCCACGACCCGGCCTCCGCTCGACAAGGGGTGGTGCACGACGACATGAACGTGCTCGCCTTTGGTGCGAACCTCATCTCGCTTGAGACTGCGCTCGAAACGCTCGCCGCCTTCTTGCAGTCCGAACCGAGTAGTGAAGAGCGATACCTCCGCCGCACGGCAAAGGTCGCCGAAATTGAAGAGGAGCAGTCATGAGCAGCGAACCACGACTCCCATTCCGTGCGCGGATCGGCAGGGCATCAGATCTTGCCGCCATCGAGAGCACCTTCGACCGGGCGCGTGCCGGCGAGTGGGCCGTGCGACTTGCCGCACGTGATGTAACGCTCTGGAGCTCCGATGCCGAGGTGCAAGAGAAGATCGCCAATCGCCTTGGCTGGCTCGACGCACCAGAGCACTTCACCACGGAGATTCCATCCCTTGAAGCGTTCGGCGACGCACCGGTAACCGGCGCCACGTCACGTGTGACCGACTTCGTTGTCGCTGGTATGGGTGGCTCGTCGCTCGCACCAGAGGTGCTTGCCCGCGCATTCTCCGATATCACCGACTGGGGGAAGGCACGAATCTGCGACTCCACCGACCCAGAGGCGGTGCGCAGCGCCGTTGCGGGCCTCAGCCCAGAGAGCAGCTACTACCTGCTTGCGAGCAAGTCAGGTACCACGACTGAGACGCTCTCCTTTGCGGCATACGCCTATGAGTTGAACAAGCAGCAGCTCACCGCAGCGGGTCTTGCACAGGATCCGACCGCGAACTTTGCCGCGATCAGTGATCCGTCGCCGTGCGTTGATGGCATCACCAGGGTGGTAGATACGAGCCGCCTCTTCTTGAATCCGGCAGATATCGGCGGTCGCTACTCCGCACTCAGCTTCGTTGGCCTTGTTCCGGCAGCGCTCCTCGGCATCGACCTCGATCCGCTCCTCGCATCGGGAAGCGTAGCCATTGCGCAGAGCCGCGACCCGGAACCGGCAGGGAACCATGCGCTCGCCCTCGGATGCATCATGGGCGCGTTGGCGCGCGAGGGTCGCGACAAGATGACGCTGATCGTCGATGAGCCGATCGATGGGTTCGGCGCGTGGGCAGAGCAACTCGTCGCCGAGAGCACCGGCAAGCACGGCGTTGGTGTTGTGCCCGTCGATGGTGAGCCGCTCGGCGCTGTCGAGGCATATGGTGAGGACCGTCTCTTCGTGCGCATCAAGCTCGATGGCGGGGTCGCGCCGCACTGCGCCGACGGATCTGCCGTTGATGCACGCCTTGAGGCCCTCGCGGCCGCTGGGCATCCAGTGTTGGAGTGGACGCTGAACGATCGCATTGACCTTGGTGGAGAGTTCGTGCGCTGGGAGGTGGCGACGGCGTTCGCTGGCGCGGTCCTCAACATCAACCCGTTCGACGAGCCGAACGTCACCGAGTCAAAGACGAACACAGCGAACGTGCTCGCAGAACTTGCATCAACGGGTGCACTCCCAGAGCTGCCAGCCAAGTGCTCAGTTGATGGCTTGCAGATTTGGGCCGACGACACGCTTCCGGCTGCGTTCGCCGACGACGCTGAGCGGCTCATTGCGGGACAGCTCGATCGACTCGGCCCACGCGGCTACATCGGCATCCAGGCGTACATCGCCAACACGCCAGAACGCACCGCGTCGCTGACCAAGCTGCGCCTCGCCCTGCGCGACGCCACCGGGCGAGCCACCACGGTCGGGATTGGGCCTCGCTTCCTGCACTCCACCGGGCAGCTCCATAAGGGCGGCGCGCCGATCGGCTGGTTCCTGCAGATCGTTGCCGGGCACCCGCGCGACCTCGCAATCCCAGGTCGGCCGTACAGCTTCGGTCAGCTGATTGATGCTCAGGCACTCGGGGATGTGCGCTCCCTGGCGGACCACGGGCTCCCCGTGCTGCGGGTGCACCTGGGTGACGATCCGGACGCTGGACTCACGCGCCTCACGGCGCTCATCGAACGGGTGCTCGCAGTTCGCTAGCATCGGGAAGTAGAACCACAATCAGTGAAGGGGGAGACCATGCAGATCGGATTTATCGGCCTCGGCAAGATGGGCGCAAACATGGTGAAGCGGCTGGTTCGCAACGGTCACGACGTGGCAATTTGGAACCGCTCCCGCGAGAAGACCGATGAGGTCGCCAAGGAGGGCGCCAAGGCCACCTACACCGTCAAAGAGCTGGTCGACAGCCTGACCTCGCCGAAGCGCGTCTGGGTCATGGTGCCGAGCGGCGATGCCACCGAAGCGATGATCGACGAACTGATCCCACTCCTCGCCAAGGGTGACACCATCATCGATGGTGGGAACTCGAACTTCCACGACACCATTCGCCGACACGAGAAGCTCGCGGGCCACGGCATTCACTTCATCGACGCTGGAACCTCAGGCGGTGTGTGGGGCTTGGAGAACGGTTACTGCATGATGGTCGGGGGTGACATCGAGCCGGTTAAGGCGCTCGAGCCAATCTTCACCACCCTCGCACCGAAAGATGGCTACATGCACTGTGGCGGCTCAGGTGCCGGGCACTACGTGAAGATGGTCCACAACGGCATCGAGTACGGGATGATGCAGTCGTACGCAGAGGGATTCGAGATCCTCGCGAAGTCGCGGTACGACCTCGACCTCGCGAAGGTGAGCGATCTCTGGATGCAGGGTTCGGTCGTCCGCAGCTGGCTCCTTGAACTGGCCGCGCGCGCCTTCCGCGCTGAAGGGAGCGACTTGAAGGGGATCAAGGGTTGGGTCGCTGACTCAGGCGAGGGGCGCTGGACGGTGCAAGAGGCAATCGACCTCGATGTGCCAGCGCCGCTCATCACCCTCTCGCTGCTGACGCGCTTCCGTTCGCGACAGGACGACTCGTACTCCGCCAAGGTGCTCGCCGCTCTGCGCAATCAGTTCGGCGGCCACTCGGTGAAGTCGGAGTGAGTCCGCAATCTCCCGTGGAGGGGCACGCAACAATTCGCGACCTGCGACTCGGACGCAAGACGCGAAAGCCTGGGGCAAAGAGAGGGGCGAAGAATCCCCTCCGTGCGGGACTGCGAATCGAGCGCGTTCCCGATCCGCACGTCGTGGTCCTCTTCGGCGCAACGGGTGACCTGGCGCACCGCAAGGTCGTGCCAGCGCTCTTTCACCTCTGGGTTGGCAACCTGCTTCCAGAGCGATTCGCACTCGTTTGCTTCGGCCGACGACCGTTCAGCGACCAAGAGATTCGTTCGGCTCTCCGCGCCTCGCTCGACAAGCATGCGCGCATCACCCCGGTAGATGAGGAGCGCTGGGCGGCGTTCGCCTCGCGCATCACCTATCACCAGGGCGGCTTCGACGAACCGGAAGCATATGCATCGTTGTCGAAGAGACTTGACGCCATCGATGCAGAGTCGGGCACGGGCGGGAATCGCCTCTACTACCTCGCCACACCAGCTTCGTCATTCCCCGAGATCGTGCGCGGCCTTGGCGCCGCGGGGCTCGATCACGAGAAGGCCGAAGGTGGCTGGCGTCGCATCGTCATCGAGAAGCCGTTCGGGCGTGATCTTGAGACGGCGGTGAAGCTGAACCGCGAAGTAGGCAAGGTGTTCCGAGAGTCGCAGGTCTATCGCATCGACCACTATCTCGGCAAAGAGACGGTGCGCAACATCTTGATCTTCCGTTTCGGAAACCTGATCTTCGAACCGATCTGGCACCGCCGCTATATCGATCACGTGCAGATCACGGTGGCGGAGTCGATCGGCGTCGAAGGCCGTGGCGCCTTCTACGAAGAGACGGGCGCCCTGCGCGACATCCTGCAAAACCACCTGCTCCAGCTGCTCACACTCGTGGCAATGGAGCCACCGGCGAACCTCGAGGCTGAGGCACTCCGTGACGAGAAGGTGAAGGTGCTCCGCGCCATTCGACCGATCCCGGTCGAGAAGGTCGACGAGTCGGTGGTTCGCGGCCAGTACGGCCCCGGATGGGTCGGCGCGACCGAGACTCCAGGCTACCGAAGCGAGCCGTCGGTTGACCCCGCCAGCGAAACCGAGACGTTCGTCGCCGCACGCCTGGAGATCGATGACTGGCGCTGGGCAGGCGTACCCTTCTACCTTCGCGCAGGGAAGCGGCTCCCGAAGCGCGCAACGGAGATCGCCATCCAGTTCAAGGATGTTCCTCAGCGCCTCTTCCCGACAATCGGCGAGGAGCCCGAGCCGAACCTGCTCGTCATCCGCATTCAGCCCGACGAAGGGATCTTGATGCGCTTTGCGGCCAAGGTTCCTGGCCTGGGGATCGATGTTCGACCCGTGAACATGGACTTTGCCTACGGGTCGGCGTTCACCGTGGAGAGCCCCGACGCCTACGAGACGCTGATCCTCGACGCCCTGTTGGGTGACGCATCGCTCTTCACGCGCGCAGACGAGGTTGAGGCGGCCTGGCGCATCGTGGATCCGATCATTGACGCCTGGATCACCGGCGGCGAGCCAGATCTGCCGAATTACACATCGGGCACGTGGGGACCTGAGGCCGCAGACGAACTGCTCACCCGAGAGGGGCGCCGCTGGCGCCGCCTCTAAGCGAGGAGGGGCGAGCCACAGATGAGCCTCAACTCGATCCTCGCATCATCACTTCGCTGGTCGTCACGCGCCACGACCGTCGCAGAAGCCGATGCGCTTCTCGCCAAGCTTTGGGCGAGCAGCGAGGCGCGACGCTTCCTCGTATCAGACTCGCCGACCGACGCAACGGCGGCCGCGCCGATTGCGGTGCGAACCGGAGTCATGAACCTTGCCGTTGTCGCCAATGGCGAAGAGCGCGCCGCACATGCCGCATCCATTCTGGCAACGCTTCCACGAAATCCGTCACGCACACTCTTCATCGTTCCGCGTGACCCAGAGGGCCCCGCAACATTTGCGGCACGACTTGAGGTGTTTTGTGCCGTCACGCCACGCGGTGACGGCACTTCCGCCTGCACCGAACTGCTCTGGATTGACGTGGGAGGCCCAGCGGCCCATCACCTTGCCAGCATCGTGCCGCCACTCTCCCTCCATGACCTGCCGACGCTCCTCTGGTGGGATGCCCCCATCAACGCCTCCGAGAGCGACGTACGCCAGCTGCTTCGTGGCGTTGACCGAGTGATCATTGACGGCGCGACGCAGCCGAGTGATGGGCTCGCGACCGTTCGTGCCCTCTTTGCGGCGGCTGAGGGTGCTGGCGTCGCCGTCACGGATTTTGCACTTCTACGCCAGGGCCGTTGGCGCGACGCCATTGCAACGATGTTCGACGAGGAGTCTGCTGCACCATTTCTTGCGGCAATCACCACGATCTCGATTGACTACTCGGCAGGGAAGGGTTCAAGCGCTTCCGTCAACGTGGTGCGACCCGCGTATCACGTTGCGTGGCTCGCGTCGCGACTGAACGCCACGGTTCAGACGCCGCTCCAGGTAGATGAAGGTGATGGCTGGCGGGCCGAGCTGCGCGACGCGTCACGCCACGCTATTGCGGTGGAACTGCGCCCAGTCGATTCGGTGCTCGGAGCAGGAACGACAATTGCGGTGCGCATCGCTGCAGACCGACGTGGTGATCACTTTGACCTTGAGGTTCGTGCCGATTCCACTTCTACCCGAGCGATCGCTAAGGTCAACGGAGCAGTGGTGCACGAGCGAACCTTCCAGGCCCCGCGCTGGACTGAGGCGGCACTGCTGAGTGAGTCGCTCGAGTTCGGCGAGATCGATCCGCTCTCACCGGCAATCATCCGCACCATGAGCGCGCTGATCGGATGAGTGACGCAACGGTCCGCATCCTATCCGACGCTGCGGGCGTTGCGGGGGCAGCGGCCGACGAAGTAGTCGAGGCGGCGATCGCTGCCGTGGCCGCCCGTGGAGTGTTTCACCTCTGCACGACTGGTGGCTCGACACCGGCGGCGCTCTACCGCGCACTGCGCGAACCTTCACGAGCGGCGCGAATGCCATGGGGGCAGACGCAGATCTGGTTCGGCGATGATCGGTTCGTGCCACGGGCTGATCCACTATCGAACGTTGCCCCGCTCGACACCCATCTGCTGAGCGCGAGTGACGACGGGGCACCCTCCCCACTTTCGCCCAGCGCAGTTCACCCGTGGCCGACGACCGCCCCTGATGCGCCAAGCGCCGTGAGCGCCTACCTCGCCGAGCTCGGCGATGCTGGGGTTCCGCACACGCCAACGGGCTTCCCGATCTTTGACCTGGTACTGATCGGCATTGGCGGAGATGGCCACTGCTTGAGCGTGTTCCCCGATGCGCCGCTCGCCCTCGAGGGGGCGCCGGTCGCAGCGGGGGTTCCGGCCCCGACCCACATCGAGCCGCATGTGCCACGACTCACGTTCTCGCTTGGGGTCCTCAGCAGCGCACGAGAGGTGCTCGCTCTGGCTCCGGGTGCAGGGAAGGCTGAAGCCCTCGCAGGGATCTTCACCAGCTCCACACGGGTGATCGAAGCGCCAGCAAAGGCTGCGCTGATCCCCACTGCAACTTGGCTGCTCGACACGGCCTCAGCGGCGAAACTCTCTGCGTGAGGCAATCTGCGCGCGCGCTGCGTCTTGGCGCCGTTGGGCTGATCACCGCCCTATCGCTCCTCCTCCACGGCCAGGCGGCGCGCCTCCCCGTTGACTTTGACGAAGATGACTACATGCGTGCGGGGCAGATCCTTGCCGATGAGATTCGCACGGGAAACCCTTCGATACTGCTGGAGAACAACTATCGCATCGAGCACCCGCAGTTCGTGAAGGTGCTGATCGCCGCAGTGATGGTGAGGATGGAGCCGATCCAACGAATCCCAGAGCTACGAGTCACCGCGAACCCCTACGAACTGATGCATCGCCCGACGCTTGCGGCGGTACGACGAATGGAGGTGGCGTTCGGAGTTCTCGCCGTCACCGCCCTGGCGCTCGTCAGCCCGGT
>CAINNT010000066.1 GCA_903851225.1 uncultured Chloroflexota bacterium | reverse complement strand
TGACCTTGGTGCCGCGCGCCCCTTCAGTGATGTCGCGGATCAGCTCGTTTGCAATGTCATGTTCGCTCTTCGCATCGTTCTCTTCCGGTTGCGACGAATCCAAGTAGTACCCGGTCCCCATGATGATGTTGAGGCCAGTGCGCTTGCTGATGGTGGCGAGCCCCTCCGGGTTGCGACCATTGCCGTCGGCGCTCGTCTCGATAATCGTCTTGCCACCTTGATCGACAAACCGCTGCACCTCTTTGATTGCCAGTTCGATGTCTTGCATGCTGCAGTTGTCTTTGTTGATGAACGGATCGTGCTTGAGCTCCCAGATGTTGGAGATGGAGACCTTCTCATCGACGAGTTCGCGCGAGCGCGGCGAATCGTCGAGTGGCGGATGCCACCAAGAGAGGACATCGTTCAGGAGATGTTCATGAGTCAGCGTCAGACCAAGATCTGCGGAGCTAATCGGACCAAGGACGCTCTCTACCTGCTTCATAGGCGCAGGTTACCGCTCGTTGGGCGACGGTGGCGGAAGACGCCGCACTGCGACGAGACCAAGCGCGAGGAGCAGCACGGAGCCAACGAACACCGGGGTGAGGGCAAGCTCGTCGCCGGGCCGCGGCACACCAGCTCTGGCGGCCACAGAGGTAATCAGTGGGCCAATTACGGCGCCCGCATAGAGGGGAAAGAGCGAGAGGCTCAACGCGGCAGATCGACGATGCTTGACGACCGAGTTGGCAAGCCAGGCATAGACCATCGCCTGCAAGAGCGATGCGGCGGCAGCGAGGAGGGTGTTGGCCAACGCCAAACCGAGTGCGGTGCCTACGAAGATCATCGCTGCGGCGGCTGAGGCTGCACTGACGAACCCGATGGCAATGACTCGCGAGATCCCGATCCGCGGTGCCAACACCGTCGCGATGAGTGGCGCGATCGCCGCACCGCCAAGTGCCGAGAGGCCCGTCAGGATCCCGACCGCGCCAGAGACACCTGGGGCAGCAAGGGGGTCGGTAATCCCCGTGACCGCCGGGCCAATCACCACCTCGGCGATCCGCAGCGGGAAGACGGGCCGCAGCATGCGCTCCCCGGCGATCGCGAGACCAAGCACCAGATATCCGGCACGAATCCTGCGATCCGTGAACACCTCCCTAAGGCCGCGGCGGGCCACCTCAAGCACGCGGCCCGTCGGCGGATGGTCCGGGCGAACGTCGGGGATCGCGACGATGTTGGCCACGATGAGTGCGGCGTTCAGCAGCGCGGCAACCATGATCGGGGCCGCGAGCGAGAGCCCGAGCCCATCGATCATTGCACCGGCAAGGAGCGGCCCAAGGGCGAACCCCATCGGTGCCGCCGCACTGAAGACGGCGATTGATCTCGTGCGAGCGCGCTCTGGTGCAACCTCGCGAATCGTTGCCAACATCACGCCGGTGTTGCCGAGCCAAAAGCCGAGCGCGAGCGTGGCTCCGATCAGCTGCCATGCCTCTTGGGCGAAAGCGAACGCAATGAGTGCAACCAAGGCGATGAGGCCGCTGCGCACGATGACGAGGCGACGTGATCGCAACTCGGCAATCGCAAGCCAGATCGGCACCTGCGGCGCACCAACAAGGAAGATGCCTGCCGTCGTCGCACCGGAGAGCGTCGCGATGTCGCGAAGTGGCACCCCGGCTCCTTCGAGTGCGAGCGGCAAGTAGGCGTAGATCATGGCAACGCCGAAGATCTCGGCGAACTGCACCAGCACATAGATGGTGACGATTCGCTGCCACGGAAGAGCGCTCGTGCGACTCACAGTTCACCGAGCTCGGCACGACTGCGCACGTCAGCTGCGCGAACCAAGATCTCCGTACGGGTGCTTTCAGGACGACCGAGCCAAGAGCGAACCTGTGTTGCCATGCGTGGGTTCTTGGCAAATCGTTCGGAGTGACGGTCGATAAATTCCCAGTAGAGGGTCGTGAACGGACATGCCGTTTCGCCTACCGATTCGGTTGGGGTATAGAAACATGACGCGCAGTCGTCGCCCATGCGCGAGATGTAAGCGCCGCCACAGATATATGGCTTGCTGGTGATGCGACCAAGATCTGCAAATTGACTCATCGCCACCACGTTTGGTGTCACTACCCACGGAAGGGCGTCGACAAACGCTTCAAGGAACCAAGCGTCGACCTGCTGCGGTTGCACGCCGAAGAGCAGCGCAAAATTGCCCAGCACCATCAGGCGCTCGATGTGATGAACATGCCCGGTTC
>CAINNT010000065.1 GCA_903851225.1 uncultured Chloroflexota bacterium | reverse complement strand
TTTTCAAGCAGAAGACGGCATACGAGATTTCTGAATGTGACTGGAGTTCAGACGTGTGCTCTTCCGATCTGCCATCCCAGGCATGCGTTGCATCGAGCCGCCCACCGAGGCCCACCTCGACGATTGCCGTCGCTACCTGCTCTTCGCGAAGTGCCTCGAAGATGGCGCCGACGAGAATCTCGAACTCCGTCGCTGGTCCGACGCGCTCCTCGATCAGGTCGGCAGCGTCAATGGCGCGGGTGACCGCCTGAGCGAACGGGAGTGGGGCGAGTGGCCGGCCATCTATCTGCACGCGCTCTCGGTAGCTGACGAGATGCGGCTTTGGTGTGGTGGCGTGGCGAATCCCCGCCGCACGAAGCGCCGCTGAGACGAGTGCGACGACGCTCCCCTTCCCATTTGTTCCAGCAACGAGCGCGCCGCGAACCCCGGTTTCGGGCGAGCCGAGGGCCCGCAGGAGCGCCCGTGATCGCCCCAGCCCCATGCGAATGCCGAAGCGCCCACGAGATTCGAGCGCCACGAGCGCAGCACGCCAGGCATCGCGGCCACGTCCCTCTCCAACAGCGCGAACGGCTTCGGCACGTGCGCGCGCGACACGTTCGCGCATCTGAAGGATCAGCTGCGGGTCACTCGGTTGATCGGGCATCGTTGGAGCGTAGCGGTCTCTGCGCGCCGCGTGCGAGAATCGCCACATGGGACTCTTCGGTAGATCGAGCTCGAAGCCACCACGGCGCGGCCTCTCGGGTCGCTCTGAGGGGTACACGCCCCCCTATCGGGTTGACTCCGCATCGCAGCGTTCCCGACCCCCCTCACGGAGCATCGGTGGAACGATCGCCACCGCGCTCTCCACATTCATCACCCTCTTTGTTATCGCCGGCGCAATCGGGCTTGCAGCCGTCGCGCTCCCTTTCATCACCTCTATTGGCGGAAGCGGATCACCAACGCCACCGCCCCCCTCAGTTGAACCAGGGAGGCCCACCCTTTACGAACCGACTGAAACGATTACGTCAGGAGCAACGATTACCGTAAGCGGCGCGCTTCCCAAGGACCTTCTTGAAAAGAGCGACGCCATCATTCGCATCATCATCACGCGCGACGACGGCTCAGAGATCACCGGCGCTGAGATCAACATGCCAAAGACCGCTGGGTTTGACGTCGCGCAGATCCCGCTCTCATCTGGCCCCAACATCATCGAAGCCGTTGTCGTTCTCAACGGAACGGAGGGGACTCGCTCAAATTCGATCACCATTGTTCGCGATACAACCGCACCGGCACTCACCATCTCGGCTCCCACCCCTGGCGCGATCATGAACGGAGATTCGGTCACGGTTACCGGGAAGACCGATAAAGATATCGATGTTCAGGTCCGCAATGAGACAACGGGGACGATTGAGGGTGGCCGTTCGACCACGAAGGGTGCGTTCTCCATCAAGATCACGCTCCGTGATGGTACGAATCTGCTGACAATCACCGCCACGGATGGTGCTGGAAATCAGACGTCGAAGAGCGTGGAGATTTCTACGACCGCCTCTGTTGGACGCATTTCCATCGTGCTGAATCCCGATACGATCATCTTGAGCTCCAGGAGAAACTTCCTGATCACATCGACGGCCACCGATTCAACTGGTGCTCCCGCCGCAAACGTGCGTGTCTGCATGTACGTGACGCCGTATGGTGGGCAGCCAGACCCCATTGCTCCAGGTCTGTGCACGACCTCGGACACCAACGGTCGCGCCTCGTGGACGTACACCTTCCCCGACAATTTCAATACCGAGGGTCGCGGTCTGGTCACGGTTACCTACGAACTCACTGTCGGTGATCCGATTTTGGGCACGCAGAGCTTCCGCGTCTATTTGGTGAAGCCGTGAGTGCTGCACCAGCGCTTACCTGGCGCTGCCCAACATGTAATGCAATCCAAGAGGAGTCGGGGCAGTGTTGGGTGTGCAAGACACCAACCGCCTCATGCGGCAGCTGCCGGCACATGCGCCGCTCCGTCATCGGCAAGATGTCGTACTGCGGGATCGACAAGAAGCGCCGGCTCGTTGCTGAGAGCGATGTGAAAGAGTGCTGGACTGCCCCGGTTCCGCTGCAGGCCGCGGCACAACTAGAGCGCAGCGTTGACGGATCGCTCCCTGAGCGACCGCGGCTCAGTTGGGCGAGTGGCGGACTCTGGGAGGGGCTTGAGGCGTAGCCAGCTACGGAGAGCAGCCGGCAAGCACGGTCCCGGTCGGTGCAGTCGTCAGGATCGTGATTTCGCTTCCAGGTGCAACGAGGTCTCCCGCAAGAGGCGAGAAGGTGTCGACGAGATCCGTTGGATCGAGGAGCGCTGATGGCGCATCGAGGGTGAGGCCGATGGCCGATAGGAGTGCTGTCGCATCCGCGATGCTCGAGCAGCGCAAGTCTGGCACCTGCGGCCAATCGGCAAGGCTTGGGCTTGGCGACGGGCTCAACGCAGGCTCGGGCCCGAGAGACACCACAATATCGACCGCCGTGCCGCTCGCAACCTGCACACCGGGGCGCGGGTTCTGTTGAATCAGTTCTCCGGCGGGAACCGTGTCGGAGTACTCCGAGAAGGTCGCGCCGCGTACAAGCTTTGCAGTAGCCAGAGCGGCGATCCCGTCGGCCTCGCTCATCCCGCGTATATCCGGAACGACCACGAACCCGCTCCCCGCGACCACGCGCACCTCAATGACCGTATCGAGTGGCACGAGCGTCTCGCTCCCCGGCGACTGCGAGATGATGGTGTCCACCGGCTGATCGGACGAAGCCACCCGCTCCACGACCTGCACGCGCAGCCCCATCCCCTCGGCGATCGTGATCGCCTCAGCCAGGGTCAGCGTCGTGAGACTGGGCACCTTCACGTTGTTGTCTGGGCCGGTGCCCGCGGCGAAGATCCGAAGGGCCAAGATCACGCCGCCAACCAGGAGCAGCGCCGTAAGTGCGACACCGGTGATGGCAAGGAGCGTGCTGCGTAGGGACATCGTGTCGGATTCTGGGTATGGGTCATCGCTGCCAATATCGCTCGGATCTGGAAGCATCTCCGGCTCGCCCGGTCCTGCCTCGGCGGCGACTCGGGCGACGCGCGTTCCCGCAAGTGCGCGCGGTGCCCCCGCGGCGGGCCCAACCGGTCGCGACGGAACCGCGGTGCGATTCGCCTGCACCACATACGCCTCGAGAGCATCAGCCGCCGCGGTGGCGTTCACATATCGCTCGTTCGGCTTTGGTGCGAGAAGGCGCATCGTGATGAGTTCAAGCTCCGGAGAAATATCCGGTCGCAACTCGCGAGGTGACGGGGCCGGCGACTGAATCCGTCGCTCTCGAAGTTCCGCACCGCTCAATCGATCAAACGGACGATGTCCTGTCAGCAGTTCGAACAGCACCACTCCAAGGCCGTAGAGGTCTGACGAGGCAGACTGCGGACTGCCAGCCAAGACCTCTGGAGCGAGATAGCCAACGGAACCTTCTGGTCGCTGGCCGCTGCGCGCGGCCGCCTCGCTTCCATCGACCTCATGCATCGCCTGCGCAATACCGAAGTCCGCGATCTGCGCGCGGCCTTCACGGTTGATCAGGATGTTTCGCGACGACACGTCGCGATGAATGATGCCGCGCACGTGTGCTGCGGCGAGGCCACGCGCAACCTGCGCCGCAACTGCTGCAGCGCGGCGTGGCACCAGTGGCCCTACGCGCCGAAGCATTGAGGCAAGGTCTTCGCCATCGACAAACTCCATCACGATGGCCGGCGATTCACCCTCTGGAGCGACATCGAACACAGCGGCGACATTCGGATGCGCGAGGATCGCGGCGGCACGACCTTCGTCGCGGAAGCGTTCGGCCGCAGCGGCCGACGTTGCAAGCGGTGCGCGAAGGACCTTGACGGCGACATCACGTCCGAGCGCCTCATCGGTAGCGCGGAAGACGAGGGCAGCTGCCCCTTCGCCAATCAGCTCCTGAAGTCGATACCGCCCGGCGACGACGTCGCCAGGCTTCAGTGCTCGTTCGCCGTCAGCTGGCGGAGTCATTGGCGTCGCTCACCCTCGGCGGCGATCGAGTCGCGCACAATCGTCGCGTAGCCAGGATGATCGAGCGCCATGTGCAGGTTCGCCCGCAGCCAACCCTCCGGCGAACCGACGTCGTACCTCGTCCCCGAGAAGTGTTGCGCGACGACAGGTTGCTCTTGTGCCAGTGCATGAATCGCATCGGTAAGTTGAATCTCGCCGTTCACGCCGTGTGTCGTCTGCTCCAATCTCTCAAAGATCTTTGGGCCGAGAACGTAGCGTCCGACAACGGCGAGGTCTGATGGGGCGTGTGCGGTGTCCGGTTTCTCAACCACGCCGCGGAGCGGAATGGTCCGTCCGTGATCGCTCGTTGGGAGCGTCGTGTCGGGATCGACGATGCCGTAGCGGTTCGTATCTGCTGGCGCAACGCGCATCACGCCAACGACCGACGCCTGTGTCGCGACATACGCCTCAATCAGCTCGGCAAGCGCAGGCTTCGCGCCGAAGATGAGGTCGTCGGGGAGCATCACCGCAAATGGTTCATGTCCGACAGCATCTCGCGCCATGAGCACCGCGTGGCCAAGCCCGAGCTGCTCTTTCTGACGGATCGTCACAAGGTGCACCATGTCGGCGACCGCGCGCACGGCCCGCAGGTGCTCGATGTCACCGCGCTGCTCGAGGATCGCCTCAAGATCGGCCGAGATGTCGAAGTGGTCTTCGATCGCGCGCTTGTGCTCGCTGGTGACAAGGATGACCCGCTCGATTCCAGAGGCTACGGCCTCTTCAATGGCGTACTGGATAGCGGGGCGGTCAATGATCGGCAGGAGCTCCTTCGGGACGGCCTTCGTTGCGGGGAGGAAGCGGGTGCCCCATCCGGCGACCGGGAGAACTGCGGTGCGGATCTTCATTGAGGCCTCCGTGCGGTGCTGGCGATCAGGATACCAGTCACCCCTCGCGGCGAACCCACCGGAGCAGCGCTCTCACGGGCCGACCGAGGAGCGGTAGGCGAACCTCACTCGTCCGCTCGACGCTGACGAGGAATCCGCTGAGCAGGAGGAGCGCCCCGATGAGCTTCCCCACCTGATAGGCCTCGGTGGTGCCGGCACGATTCAACGTATCGGTGATGCTCGGCACAAACGCGCCGAGCGCAATGAGGGCTGTTGCTGGCACACGACGATTGAGGGTGCCGGCGCGCCAGGCGCGCCACGCGTCGGGGACGCTGCGCACGAAGTTCACCGTGAGGGCCACGGGGGCGATCGCGAGATTGAAGAGGAGCTCATCACCACGCTGATCTGGATCGCTCGAGTACGGGAGCACGCGACGCTTCGGCATGAAGACGTAAACCGAGAAGAGGGCACCGGTCAGCAGTGCGAGCCCACCGCTCACATTCAAGATTGGCGTGAGGAGGCGCAGGGCCGGGGGCAGAAGCAGTGCGACTGGCGCGCCCGTAGCCGGGTCTGTCGCCCATCCTGGGGCGGGAAGTTCCGCGGTCACAACGAGTGGCACGGCGATCGCACTCAACGCTGCGAACAGGGCGATTGCAACGCGCGCCCACCGCGCATCACCCATGTACGAGAGCCAGCCAATCAGGATCGCAACGACCCACGCAATCAACGCGTAGGCCAACGCTATTGGCCCCGCCGACGGATCCTCCAATCGACGTGCGACCAAAATCGTGAAGAGACCAGAGAGTGTGAGGCAGAGCGCATACCAGTATCCGAAGCGTGTCTTCGCCAACAGAAGGATCGTTCCAGCACCAAGCCAACCTGCTGTCCATACCGCGCCAAACAGATACCAGGTGCGATAGATCGGCTCACTCCAGCCAACTGCCGCAGCGAGCGCCTCGGCACCAGCCGCAACCGAGAACGCGAGTGCGCCAACGCCCCATGCCAATTGATACGCGCCGCGGCGCGTTCGATATTGATCGAAGAGGAGTGCGGCGAAGAGGAGTGCGAAGAGTGCGGTGAGCGCAGGGAGCAGCGTGGTCACGTTGGTTCCGGACTACGCCGGCAGAAACTCGTGAGCATCGTGATGCAGACCATCGCAGAGCCCGAGCTCTGCACCGGCGCCGTGCGGCAGCCGGATCGGTCGCATGATCTCTCGCACATCACTTCGGCTGCAGTGGAGCCAGCCCCGCATCGTCATCCAGCGCGGAGGGCATGCGGGATCGGCGCAGAACTGGAATGGCCCGGGGTTGATCGGTGATGCTTCCCCAAACGATGGGGCAACCTCGGTTGCAGTGATGTCGAGCACGCTGATACGGAACGGGGTGCCAGCAATCTGCGCCGAGCAACCGTCGCAGCGCACGGCACTGTTCTCGGCGATGATTGTGGGGATGCGGATGCCGTTCACTTCCATGGTGCCTCTGATCGTACCCGAGCCCGCCGCGACCTGGCGTCGTGCCCTCCCCGTCACCCTCGTCCTCGCCCTGCTCACCGCCGGATGCGGGCCAGCGGGCGACCCCACCGATCCCGCCGCAGAGGTGCGGGGTGATGACAAACTCCAGGAGCTCTTGATCCGTCACGACTCCCGTGACCCCGCCTACCGCCTGACTGGCGGTGCGGTTGAGGTTGGCTCCACGGTCGTGCTGCAGGTCCGCACTGGAAGTGATGACGCCGTGAGCGTTGCACTCTCCGTCGCTGCACCGTTTGGCGGCTCTGCGACCAAGAGCCCAGCCACCCGTTTCGCACGAGGGGTTCCGTGCACCGAGGTGAGTGAAACCGACCGCGGGGCAAGTATCGAACTGACCGCCCTCTTGGCACCTGATCCCGTCCTTGATCCTGCGAACGGGTTGACCGATGCGCTCTGCGATGTCTGGCGTGCCAGCATCAAGGTGGGGGATGAACCGACCGCAATCGGATACCACTTTGTGATCGCGGACGGCTCTGCCGCAGTCAAGCTCGCCGACGACAACATCAACGATCAGGGTCTCGGCAGCATCTCTCCGGCCAACGTCGGTGGCGATTGGGCGATCGTCGTTTCGCCAAAAGGGTTCGTCGCAAGCCCGCTCCTCAGCGGCTCGGTTGTCTACCAGATCTTCCCTGACCGTTTTGCCAACGCGAATCCGTTGAACGATGGCGGCGCACAGCCGCGCTACAAGGGCGTTGCATCTATCATTCCATGGAACACGCTTCCGGCAACGCCACCGAAGGGTGAGGATTTTTACGGCGGCGATCTTGACGGGATACGCCTCCGTCTTCCACATCTTGTGTCCATCGGTGTGAACACGATCTATCTCAATCCGGTCTTCGATGCGAACTCAAACCACCGGTATGACGGCAACGACTATCTGCAGGTCGACGAGCGACTCGGCGGAAACTCTGCGCTGCAGCGCTTGTTGGTCGCGGCGCAGAAGTTGAATATCGCAGTGATCCTCGACGGAGTCTTCAACCACGTCAGCTCTGATTCGCCGATCTTTGACCGCTACGGGAGATGGCCAACCGTCGGCGCGTGCGAATCTGTCGATTCGCCGTATCGCGACTGGTTCATCTGGACGAAGGCGGCGGGTGCAAAGGGTCCATGCGCGGGTGCTTCAGGACCCAACACGGCGGGCTATGTCGCCTGGGCCAACTACGACACACTGCCAGTGCTGAACAAGAACAACGACGCGGTGCGGGCGCTGATCCTTGGTGATGCTTCGGGTGCGCCAGCTGCCACGCTGCTCGCTTCGCCGGCGGGTGATGCGGGTGTGGCGCGCTGGTGGCTGCAACAGGGCGTTGCTGGCTGGCGACTCGACGTGATGCCCGACGGCAGCTTCCCCGAAGGGTTCTGGCAGGAGTTCCGCATCGCGTTGAAGGCGGCTGCGCCGAACGCACCGATCATCGGTGAGCTGTGGAATCGTCGCGACGCACTCCGCCTGTTGCGCGGCGACGCTGCTGACGCCACGATGAACTATCGCTTCCGTGACGCGGTGCTCGCCTACCTGGGAGGGAAGCCAGAGGCCGGTGCGACCGACAGCACGAACCGCAGCGCGGTGCTCTTCATCCGTAGATTGTTGGGAATCGCCGAAGATTATCCGACCGCCGCAACGCTCGCGAATCTGACGCTGCTCGATTCCCATGACACATCGCGTTCGCTCTGGGAGTTCACGCCTGGCAATGGACGCGACGAGAAGGAGAACTCGGGGAATCTCGCCGTTGGAAAGGCACGGCAACTTCTCGCTGCAACGATGCAGTACCTGCTCCCTGGATCGCCGACGATCTACTACGGCGATGAGATCGGTGTCAGCGGTGCAACCGATCCAGACGATCGTCGAACCTTCCCGATCCTGCCGACCGATCCACGTTACGCGCGACTCGACGGAAGTGGCTCTGGTGGACGGATTCCCGCGCCGCTCCCAGAGTCGCGGACCGCCGACCTCTCCATGCTTGCCTGGTACCAGCAACTCGCCGCCATCCGCGCCGATCACCCCCACGTGCGTGGCGCAAGCGTTGACTGGCTTGCCGTCGGTGCGAGCGGTGCGGCCAGCCGCACCGTGCTCTTCTCGCGCCGTGCCAACGGAGTTGTTGGCGAGATCGCCGCGCTCAGCACAGCTGGATCCTGGACGGTTGGCGACCTCTTGGTCGCGGTGAACGCGGGTGGCGGCAGCGAGCGTTTGGCCTTCAGTCTCGGATCTGGCGTGAAGCTCCGCGAGGTTGCTCGATCAAACGGTGCAGCAGGGGCTGGCGACCCCACCACCGGAGTAGACGTGCCGGCGCGCACCGCAATCATCTGGGAGGTCGTACCCTAGGCCCATGAGGAACCTGTTGCGATGAGCACACTGACCCGACTACGGAGCCGTCTTCGTGGCGTGATCTCGCTCGGCACCTTCGTCGCCGTTGTGGTGGCCGTAGGTGTCTCTCTCGTCTATCTCGCCTGGGTTGCCACGATCCGCAACTCTGAACAGATCGGCGAGCTCTCGGTCGGCACCTTCGTCGTCGGACTCTCCTGCGCCTTTGCGTCGGCCATGCTCACCATCAGCATGATTCGCGCCATTCGCGGCGCACGCGACGGTCGTGCGATGCTCGCCGCCCTCCTGGCCGGCGGGTTCGCAATTGCAGCAGGAATCGCCTTCGGCGCCTCAGACGTCCTCGGCAAGCTCGCCTCCTAGGGGCGGGGCACCAAGAGCGGTGCTACGCTGCGATCCGCGCGCCCCTGTCGTCTAGAGGCCTAGGACGCCACCCTTTCAAGGTGGAGATCACGGGTTCGAATCCCGTCGGGGGTACCACCACCCCACCGCGCGCCACCACGTTTCAGCGAAGCTGAAAGATCGCTCCGCTGATCGGCGGCAGATCGATCGCCACGGTGCCGTCGGCTGCCAACGTTGCCGCACCGGTCACGCCTGCCCAGTCGAGCCGTGTCACGCCGCTCACACCAGCGACCCGAACCTGCACTCGCGCAGGGTTCTCGCCCGTGTTGGTCGCCACAATCAGTCGGCGGGCTGCCCCCTGCTCAAGTTCGAGAGGCGCACCCTCAAACCCAACTGGATCGGCGCTCCGCTCAAACACGAGCACTGGCCCTTCAGCGTGCAGCACGCGCAGGGCACCGAAGCGAAGCACTGGGTGCGCGTGCCGCGCCGCCACAGCGCCGCGCACGAAGGCGCGGAACCCCGCTGCGTCAGCATCGATCGCCGTTAGGTCCTTCGGGAACGGGC
>CAINNT010000064.1 GCA_903851225.1 uncultured Chloroflexota bacterium | reverse complement strand
CCGATGTACCCAGCGCCGCCAGTTACCAAGATCGTGCGTGGCTCGAGGGTCATGCGAAGAGTTTACGCGATGGGATCTCGACCCTCAGTAGCCACGATCTGCTCACTCCGCGCAAGAAGCTTCTCTTTCTCGTTCGTCACGCGTCGGTGTGCAACGTCATCAACGAGCTGCGCCAAGAGAGCCGCGACCCAAGGACCAGGAGCCCGGCCGAGGCGAGCGACCAGCTGATCGCCCCCGACGGCTAGATCATTTGCCGCTGCAGGGAGCTGCTGCTCGTCACCCTGTGTGCACGCGCTCAGGAGCGCGGCAGCGGAGCGACCAGCCCGACCCGCCGCGACACGTCGCCGGACCTGTCGAGCGGCATCTCGGGGATCTCCGGTTGTTGCCGCGGCCACGATTCGGAGGGCCGCCCCATCAAGGTTTCCACGGTCGGCTTCCTGCTCCGCAACCGACACAGCACGGTCAAGTGCACGTATCTGCTGGATCGCCGTGACGGTTGCGCGTGGTCGACGCCACGATTCAAGGAGCGCCGCCACGTCTTCATCGTCTGCGATCGGCTGAAGAAGCTCGCTCATCCGCCCTAATGGGTCTGGCGCATCAGGGAGTGCAGCGTTGCCCACCTCCTCGACGCGCGTACCAACTTCGGCGTTCCATTCGGCCGCAAGTGCCGGCGCGATCGCGGCGAAGATGCCGAGATCTGCGGCGAGTTGAAGTGCACGTGCCGGGTGAGCAGCGGCCAGGATCCCTTCGATCTCAGCGCCGATCCGTTCACCTGAGAGGCGTGCCGCAAGCGGCGCATCTCGTTTGATCGCCGCGGCTGTGCCAGGCTCTACCGTCAGGTTGAAGCGCGCAACAAAGCGAATCGCTCGCAGCATGCGCAGCGCATCTTCAACGAAGCGTTCGGCTGGATCACCGACAGCACGTAGCAGCCCGTTGGCCAGGTCGTCGATACCGCCATGCGGGTCGACGATCGCCCCATCAGCGACCGGATCAGCACGTCGGCTCGCTCCGGGGGCGAGCCCGAATGCGACGGCATTGATCGTGAAGTCTCGACGTGCGAGGTCACCCTCGATGCGCGGAAGGAAGGTGACCCTGTCAGGGTGACGCCCGTCACCGCTATCGCTATCTGCGCGGAAGGTGGTGATCTCACGCACCATGCCGCCGTTGGTGGGCACGCCAACGGTGCCGAATCGATTCTCATACGTGGCGTTCGGAAAGAGTGATCGCAGCTGGTCTGGCGTCGCCTCGGTCGCGAGGTCCCAGTCGGCTGGAACCCGTCCAGCGATCACATCGCGAACGGCTCCCCCCACGACATAGGCACCGAATCCGTCGGATCGCAGTGCGCGCAGCAGATCGGCAACATCGCGAGGGATGGCGGCGCGAACCGCCGCCGCGGGTGTCACGCCCCGCTGGCCGCGGCGCTGTCGGAGATGAAGAGGAAGTCGCGCCACGCCGCGTATGCATCGTGGCGCAGATACGGGAGGAAGACGGCATACACGTCGCAACGCGGCTCGTACGGCTTGCGGCGGAGTTGCAGGCCGGCCGCCTCAGGGAGGCGATCCCCCTTTCGGTGGTTGCAGGACATGCAGGCGGTGACCAGGTTCTCCCACGTCCAGCTGTCGCCGCCGCGGCTCTTCGGCACGATGTGGTCAATCGTCAGTGAAACGCCGGTCCGGCCGCAATACTGGCAAGCATGACCGTCGCGCGCAAAGATCTCCTTGCGGCTCAGCTTGGCGCGGGGACGTGGTCGACGCACGCGGTGACGCAGTCGCACCACCGAGGGGGCAGTCCAACTGCGCGATGCACTGCGGATTGGGTCGCCCTCCGCGAGGATTTCGGCTTTGCCACCCAAGACCAGTCGGAAGGCGCGCGGCAGGGAGGCGACGTTGAGCGGTTCGTAGTCCTGATTCAGAACGAGGACTTCGCTGTTCATACGAGTCCGATCCTAGCAGGAGCGCAGCGCCTCTTGCCCCGCCGTTTGCATCTATCGGAGCAGCGCGGTATGCGAGAATAGGGACATGCCAGCACCAAAGCGCGCCAAGACATCGACCTGGGCCACGAAGAGCGGCCTTGCCCAAATGCTGAAGGGCGGCGTGATCATGGACGTGGTAAATCCAGCCGAGGCGAAGATCGCCGAGGAGGCGGGTGCCGTTGCGGTGATGGCGCTCGAGCGCGTCCCCTCGGATATTCGTCGCGACGGTGGCGTTGCCCGCATGAGCGACCCCGACATGATCAAGGGGATCCAAGCTGCCGTCTCCATTCCCGTCATGGCGAAGGCGCGCATCGGACACGAGAGCGAGGCGCGCATCCTCGAGGCGCTCGATGTGGACTACATCGACGAGTCCGAGGTGCTCACACCGGCCGATGATCGCTTCCACATCAACAAGCACGACTTCAAGGTGCCGTTTGTCTGTGGCTGCAAGGACCTCGGTGAGGCACTGCGCCGCATCAACGAGGGGGCGGCGATGATGCGCACCAAGGGCGAGGCGGGGACCGGCAACATCGTTGAGGCGGTGCGCCACATTCGGACCGTTGCCGAAGAGATTGCCGCACTTAAAGGGCAGAGCGAGAAGCGCTTGCGCGCCGCAGCGAAAGAGATGCGTGTTCCGTATGAGCTTGTAAAGCTCACCGTGAAGGCGGGTCGACTCCCAGTGGTGAACTTCGTTGCGGGCGGCATCGCCACTCCAGCCGACGCTGCACTCTCCATGTGGCTTGGTGCCGATGGTGTCTTCGTTGGCTCCGGCATCTTCAAGGCGAAGAAGCCAGCGAACACAGCCGCCGCCATCGTGCAGGCAACAACCCACTGGAAGAACGCCTCCATCCTCGCCGAGGTATCGGCGGGTCTGGGCGAGGCAATGAAGGGGATCGAGATGCGCACGATCCCTGAGGGCGAACGCCTCTCCAAGCGCGGCTGGTAACCCCGTGGCGAAGCGCCACCCCACGCCGATCATCGGCGTCCTCGCAGTGCAGGGCGATTTCGCTGAACACATCCGCATGCTTGAAACACTTGGCGTTGCAGCTCGCGAAGTTCGACTCCCCGCCGATCTCGCTGGAGTAGATGGCCTTATCCTCCCTGGAGGCGAGAGCACCGCAATGCGCAAGCTGCTGCATCGATGGGATCTCGTGAAGCCGATCAAGGCGCTGGCGAAGCGCGGCGCACCGATCCTTGGCACCTGCGCTGGGGCAATTCTGCTCGCGACGAAGATCGCCGATGGTGACGAGCCCGTGCTCTCGCTGCTCGATGTAGAGGTGCGGCGCAATGCGTTTGGCAGGCAGCTGGAGTCGTTTGAGACGAATCTCGTCATGGAGGGCCTGGGCAACGATGGCCGATCGCGCACCACTCATGCCGTCTTCATTCGCGCCCCGGAGATCGTGAACGTTGGTCCGTCGGCGCGCGCCGTTGCGGCACTTGAAGATGGCCGGATCGTGGCGGCACGCCAGGGTCGGATCCTCGGCATCGCCTTTCACCCCGAGATCACCGGCGAGACCGGCGTGCACCGTTGGTTGATCGCAGAGGCGAGCGCGGCCCTCGGCTGAGCCCAAGGCGTGCCCGCCGCACCGACCTCGCGGGCGCACGCTAGGATTTGCCCATGAGCGTTGCTCGCGACCCCCACGACGAAACGAAGCGCACGGCGATTCAAGACGAGGCGATTGTCGACAATCTCGACCTGCTGCTTGCCTGCTTGCCGGGAGAGATCGTGGCTGCGATTCGAGAGTTGGCGACCCGAGAAGAGCTCGCCGCTGGGCGCGACGGACTCCTGGAGATCGTCATGGATCGAGGTCGACGCCCTGAGGCGCGCCTCACCTCCGGAGATGTGACGCTGCTCGATCGCGAAGTCACCGATGAAGATCTCAATTGGGTGATCTCGCGCATTGGCAACTTTGGTGGCGATAATCGGGCCGGCATCGAACGCACCCTCCATCGCATCTCTGCGATTCGAAACCGCTCTGACCGAGTCGTTGGTCTCACCTGCCGAGTCGGTCGTTCGGTGTTCGGCACCATCGAGATCCTGCGCGATCATATCGAGGCTGGACGGTCGATCCTGATCATGGGTCGCCCCGGGGTGGGCAAGACCACCATGCTCCGCGAGGCGGCGCGAGTCTTGGCTTCGGAGTTCGGCAAGCGCGTTGTCGTTGTCGACACGTCGAATGAGATTGCTGGCGATGGCGACATTCCGCACCCAGCGATCGGCAAGGCGCGTCGCATGCAGGTGAGTGCACCAGAGCGACAGCACCTCGTCATGATCGAGGCGGTTGAGAACCACATGCCCGAAGTGATCGTGATCGACGAGATTGGCACCGAGGCCGAAGCGATCGCCGCACGAACGATCGCCGAGCGTGGCGTTCAGTTGATCGGCACCGCGCATGGCAACAGCCTCGACAACCTGATGCTGAACCCAACGCTCACCGACCTGATCGGCGGCATTCAGAGCGTCACCCTCGGCGACGACGAGGCTCGGCGCCGTCGCACACAGAAGAGCGTGCTGGAGCGTAAGGCACCACCAACCTTCGACGTGATCGTGGAGATCATCGATCGCGATCACATCCTGGTGCATG
The DNA here is from genome assembly GCA_903851225.1 of uncultured Chloroflexota bacterium. Lineage (GTDB taxonomy): Bacteria > Chloroflexota > Limnocylindria > Limnocylindrales > Limnocylindraceae > Limnocylindrus. The sequence continues at coordinate 2,878 of CAINNT010000064.1, read as the reverse complement.
AGGATGTGGCCGGTACCGTCGACGCGCTGCTGCGCGGTGACGCGGTGGCCCCCGAGGAGCGCTGGCGCGATGAGGGCGGCGTACGTCGATCGCATGCGCGCATCCGTCCCGGGCAGACAGCGCAAGGTGAGTCCCGTCGATTCGGTGGTCTCACTCCAGGGGATGATCGCCGTGGCCGCCGGAGCGATCGAGGAGATCGTGGCGATGAGGGACGTGGCGGCTGGCGTCGAAACCGCGAGCAAGCGCGATACGCAGAGACCGTTCCTGGTGGCACGGCCACGCCGGTGATTCGTGCGTTTGAAGAGGTTCCAGTACGCGGTGGGAGCTGGCGCCCCGAGCGCGGTTGGAGTCACGACTCGATGTCGTCCGCCGTCTCCGACATGGATCATGAACTCATCGGGCGAACGGTGAGTGGCACGCTGGTTCCAGCGGAGTGGGATGAGGCTCCAGCCGCCGATGATCTTGAGCGCGAAGTTGTAGAGCTTCCGCAGTTGCGCGTTCTGGCGCATGGGATCTCACGCAAGAAGCTCGAGGCAGCGATTCGAGAGCTCGGCCTCCCCGCGACCACCGCACGCACCGCCGATGAGGCAGATGCCGTGGTGACCATTCGGAATGAGTTCAAACAGCGTGGCGCGCCGATCGTGGAGGCTGAACGACGCGGCGTTCCAGTGCATGTGCTGAAGAGCAACGCCTCTGAGCAGATGGAGCGCGCGCTCCTGGACATCTACCAGTTGCCACATGACCCACGAGAGATCGCGATGCGCGAGGCGAAGCTGGGGATCGAAGAGGTGCAACGCACGCAGCATCCAGTTGAGCTTGCGCCGCAAAATGCCTATATCCGACGCCTACAACATCAGCTTGCGGGAGAAGCTGGGATCACGAGCAGTTCGCGTGGGCGCGATCCCCATCGGCGCGTTCGCCTTGAACCGCAGGGTCGCTCCACGAGCACCCCGCGTCGTCGTCGCTAGCCCGCGATGTTCATTACCTTCGAAGGCCCAGACGGCTCAGGGAAGTCGACGCAGATCGCCCTCCTGGCTGAACGCCTCCGCGCCGCAGGTCGCGAGGTGCTGACCGTCCGAGAGCCAGGCGGCACTCCCGCGGGGGAGCGCATTCGCGCTCTCCTTCTCGGCGAGGGTGGCGTGGTGGAGATCAATCCCCGCGCCGACGCCCTGCTCTTCAATGCCTCGCGTTCGCAACTCGTCACAGAGGTGATTCGTCCCGCGCTGGCGCGCGGCGCCATCGTCATTGCCGATCGCTTCGCCGATTCCACCCTCGCCTATCAGGGATACGGGAGTGGACTCCCGCTCGACGAGCTACGTGCGGCAATCAGCTTTGCCACCGCGGGGCTAACCCCTGACCTCACCGTGCTCTTGGACCTTCCCGCAGAGCAGGGGCTCGCCCGCAAGTCGGGTGACGGCCGCACACGCTTTGAGGAGGGCTTTGACGCCGCTTTTCATGCACGCGTCGCCGATGGATTCCGGGCGTTGGCTGCCGCAGAGCCTGCGCGTTGGCGAACCTTTGACGCCAGCCGCCCGAAGGGCGAGCTCGCCGAAGAGATCGCCTCCGCGGTCAGCCTCGCTACACTCCGCAAATGAGTGGACCGTTTGTCTCCAAGATCGATACCTTGCGACCCGCTTATGGGTTCGACGATATCTCGCTCGCTCCGGGCACCGACACCATCGACCCCGCCGACGTCGACCTGACCCAAGAGTTCTGTGGCATTTCACTCGCGGAGCCGATCATCGCGTCGGCGATGGACGCCGTCGTTTCGCCTGCAACTGCGGGTGTGCTTCGCGGGCTCGGCTCACTCGCCTTCATCAATCTCGAGGGGCTCTGGTTCCGCTACGAAGATCCGGCCGCCCAATACGCAGCCATCAGCTCTGCGACCGCCGACAAGGTGCAGAGCACATTCGCTGAGGTATATGCCGCACCGATTCGCCCAGAGTTGATCGCTCGCCGTATCGCCGAGATGCGTGCCGCCGGTGCACCGGTTGCGATTGCAGCAACACCGCAGGCGGTGGGGAAGTATGCCGACGCACTCGTCGGCGCAGATGTCGATCTGCTTCTCATTCAAAGCCAGGTCTCCTCGGCGCGACATATCGCCTCGGGCTACGCGCCACTCGAGCTTTCGGAATTTGTGAAACGCGCTGGCATGCCCGTGGCGATCGGCAACACCACGAATGCCGAGGCCGCCTATGCACTGATGGAGCAGGGGGCCGCTGCGGTCTTCGTTGGCGTGGGTCCAGGGAACGCGTGCACCACGCGTGAGGTGCTTGGGATCGGCGTGCCACAGGTGACCGCAGTCAGTGACGTTGCCGCCGCGCGCGACGCCTACCTTGCCGCGACCGGTCGTTACGTGCCCGTGGTCGCCGACGGTGGTATTCGCAAGGGTGGTGAGATCGCCAAAGCGCTCGCCGTTGGCGCCGATGCCGTCATGATCGGCTCGCCACTTGCCCGAGGCAGCGAGGCTCCCGGTGGCGGATTCAACTGGGGGATGGCGGCCCCTTCGCCAACGCTCCCCCGTGGCACGCGCATCAGCGTCGGCACGGTGGGAAGCATGGAGCAGATCTTGCACGGACCCTCGCGGGTCACCGACGGCAGCGAGAATCTCGCCGGTGCGGTGCGTCAGTCGGCTGCGGCACTCGGCGTACAGAACGTGCGAGGCTTCCGCAACGTTGAGGTGATCTACGCACCGGCTGCAGCAACCGAAGGGAAGAGCTGGCAGCGTGGGCGCTAATGGCGCCGTGACCCCAGCGCACGGGGGCATCCTCGTTCTTGACTTCGGCAGCCAGTTTGCGCAGCTCATTGCGCGTCGCGTGCGCGAACTCAACGTGCACTCGGAACTCATCGCCTTTGATACCCCGCTGAGCGAAATTGT
>CAINNT010000063.1 GCA_903851225.1 uncultured Chloroflexota bacterium | reverse complement strand
CTCCTCGTGAACGGAGCGCCGCAGCTGATCTGGGGTCTGGTCCTTGCCGATGGCCTGCTCACCCTCGTGGCGAGCCGAGCGATTCGCCCCTCGGCTTAAGCGCCGAATCCGCGCAGGCGGAGCGCGAGACGCACCAGCGGTCCGCGGAGCGGATCAAGATCCACATCAAGCGCGCCAGGGTAGACAACCGGCGCACCGCCCCAACCGGCCTTGAAATGCGCGATGCCTGACGTCGAGATTCCCCACATGTCGTAGGTGGCACTTCCCCGTTCTACGGCACGCTCAATCGCTGCAACCTTCAGCGCATAGGGTGCGCGCAACTCGTTTCCGGCATCTGTTGCGCCGCCAAAGAGTTCGGTCGTTGTCGTTGGTGTGGTGATGAGCAGCAGCGCACCGAGCGTTTCGCCCGACGGTGATTCGGCAAGGAGAATCTCCGCCTCACCGTTGAATGCGTCAACGATGTGCGCAAACGCAGCACTGCTGCGCGTCTTCACGCCGGTGCGCCCCGAGATTGCGGTCATGGCGGTGTAGAGCGCAACGGCGCCGTCCGCGCCAACGGCACGTACGGTCACACCCGCCTCCGTAGCGTGCCTCGCGTACTGGCGCCACTTGCTGCGCCAAGCGGCGCGCACGTTCTCCATACCAGTCGAGAGGTCAATGCGTCGGCTAGTCGACGGCTGAACTGGTCGTGCACGGTGCAACGTGATGCGCGATGCGGTGGCGGCAGCTATCCAGGGTGCGCGCAGGGTCTCGCTCAGCCCGTCGGCTGGATGTACGTGATCGGCATCGTCAGCGAGCGGTGTGCTCTCTCCTGGCTCGAGACGTACGAGTGTGACGCCGTCACGTCGAAGCTCAGAGAGTCCGCGCAGCAAGTCGGCGCGCAGCGTCCTTGCTACCCCCTCGTTCGGCGCAACAACCAGCGGGCCCCGCGGTGAGTAGGCGATGCGGCCAAGTCCAGCGGGGAGCCGTCGGATGAGGAACTGTGCGCCGGCCCATGCAGCACCATCGTGCGCGACAAGGCACACCGACTCCCAGCCCGTGAGCGCTTTCGATGCGGACCAGGCGGGCTGCTGCACAAAGGGGAGGTCGAAAAGTTCGCCAGCCGCGGCGGCGGCGCGAAGTCGTGCGCCCCAGGCACTCGGCTCTTCTCGGACGACAGGACTCATGCGCGTAGGGTACGCGCCCCGCTACCCTTGCGCCTATGCCTGCAGACCCGACCCTCCCACCGTATGTGCTGAACCCTGATGGGGTCGTCTTCGATTTGGATGGGGTGCTCTGCGATACGGAGCCGCTCTGGGCCGAGGCGCGCTTTGCCATCGCCTCTGAGGTCGGTGGACGGCTGGTCGAAGAGGACTTCCATCGCTTCTACGGCGCGAACACCCACCAGTGGGGCAGCGCCATGGCCGAGATCCTCGGGCATCCTGATGCCAACGAGATCGCGACGCGAACCATCAACCGACTCGAGGCGCTCTATCGCTCTGGCCGGGTGGAGGTCATCCGTGCTGGTGTTGCCGCCGTGCGACGCGCCGCCGCGCGCGGCCCTGTCGCCATTGCGTCGGGGAGCCCGCGCAGCATCATCGCCACGCTCATCGAGATCCTCGAACTCGCCGACGTCGTGCACACCTACGTGAGCTGCGACGAGGTTGCCGGGGGGAAGCCGCTCCCCGACGTCTATCTTGAAGCGTGTCGCCGCATCAACATTGCGCCTGAGCGTTCGCTCGCCATTGAAGATTCGCTCGCTGGCGCACGCGCCGGCAAGGCCGCGGGGATGAGCGTGGTCGTCGTGCCGCTTCCTGGAGCGCCGTCTTCGGCGGGCGCCGCCGAGATTGCCGACGTGGTGCTAACGAGCCTCGACGAGCTACCGCTCGCCGCGCGCTAGCTCTGCAGAACGCCGGCCTTCGCGCCGAGCTCCGCGTTGGATGGCTCGATCAGGTACGAACCATCTTCAAAGATGATCACGGGGATCGACTTCGCGCCAGTCAGCGTCTCGATCATCTCCTTGGCCGCCGCGTCGGCATCTACATCCACATAGGTATAGGGAACCTGATGTGCGTCGAGGTAGCCCTTGGATCGCGTGCAGTCGCTGCACCAATCTGCGCCGTATACGGTGATCTTCTTGGCGTCGCTCATGGGTACTACCTCCCTTTCGATGCTCGCCGCGGACGCGGCGCTGCCGCCATCGTAGCGCGTCGCAGGAGCAGGAGGCCGCCAACGGCGATCAGCGCACCCGCGATCGGAAGGCCACCGAGTTCGGCAGGGAGATACATGTTGATCGCAATTGCGGTCGTGACCACGGGAGGAAGCGCGCCGATCCAGAGGAGCGGCTGCTTCGCCCGTTCAGCACCCCGAATCAGCCGCCAGGCGGTCAAGCCAGTCAGGAGGCCGATCACGATCCACTCCCCTGGTGGTCGGGTGCAGACATATTCGTTGGTACATGTTTGTAGCGTGTCGTAGAGCTGCGAGGTTCCAATCGGCGCCAAGACGGCTGCAAGGGCGCCGACGCCGAACGCGGCGAGAACCTCGACGTACCGTCGCTCAATCGGGCGGTACCTCGCGGATTCAGCTCGCAGAAGTTCGCGCCCCGCGAAGAGTGCCGGGAGCAGCGCCGCAAGATAGAGAGCGGCGCTCGCGATGTTCCACGGGTCCTGAATGACAGCGGGAAACGGCAGAGTCGGAGTTGGCTTCAGTTCAAACAGTAGCGAGGTTAGGCCGAGTGGGAGAAGCCCCACGGCGAAGATCGTTCCGGTGACACTGATCCAGTCAGCTGCCAGTCGCGCGCGCCGCGCAAAGATGCGAGCCATGAAGAAGATCGTTGCGCCGTTGATCACAACATGGAGGAACTGAACCTCATCGGCGACTCCCCATGGCAGTGCTGTGTGCAGGACCGCTGCTGTGGTGAAGAGAGCGCTGAGCGACGCGATGAGTGCAAGGAGCGTGCCGGTTCCCAACTCTGCAGAGAGTCGACGAAGCAGTCGACCCAAGAGGTTCGCAAGGATTGCCACGGGAAGCCCCGTGGCAGCGATGGAGACAACGGTGCGCACCTGCTCGTCGCTAATCCAGGACCAGCGATCAAGCCGATCCGCGGTGATCCAGGTGACAAGAGCGAGGAGGATCCCCGCGTTTAGGAGGAGTGAGGCGATGACAACATCGAGCCTCAAGGACGCGCCGGTTGTCGTGCGCTGTGCGGCTCTCTTCATGAGGGGAGTATGCGCCTTCCTCGTCGCCTCTGTCGGGTACACGCTACGCTCCACCGCATGATGAGAGGTCCGATCCTGATGAGCTATGCAGCATTGGGGGCGGCTGAGTTCGTGCGGGGCGTTGGCCTTGTTGCCTCGGGGGCGATGACCTATGGACTCCTGGGCGGAGCACTTCCAGCCGAAGGGGGCTATGACCGCCTCGTCGCCTATGCGTCGTTTGCGACGATCGCCCTCGGGGCCCTCGACCTGCTGCTCCTCGGTGCCATTGCGGCGCGGACCGCTGCGGGAGGTAGGTCGCCACGTGCCCAGATCTTCATAAGCTTCGGGCTCTCGGTGCTCCTGATCCTGGCTGGCAGCCCCCTGGCACCACAGATCGCCATGCTCGGGCTGAGCACGCTCCTGGCCCTCGCGATTCGTCAGGGGGGCGCCACGGGGGCGGCGAACGGCTAGACTCCCCCGCATGGTTGGACCCGTCTATCTCACGGAATCTGGGAAGGCTGCGCTCGAGGCCGAGCTGCATGACCTTATCCACTCACAGCGCCCAGCGGTCATCGCGCGCATCAAGGCGGCGAAGGAGCTCGGTGACCTGCGTGAAAACGCCGACTACGAGATCGCCCGAAACGAGCAGTCGTTCATTGAGGGGAAGATCTTGGAGATCGAAGAGAAGCTGCGCAATGCCGAGATCATCGACGAGAGCTCCAGCACCGATGAGGTTGCGCTTGGCTCGACCGTCACCGTTACCGCCGAGCGCAAGAGCCGCGACTATTTGATCGTTGGATCCACTGAGGCCGATCCGAGCGGCGAGCCACCAAAGATCTCCAATGAGAGCCCCCTCGGCAAGGCCTTGATCGGGCGCAAGGTTGGCGACAAGGTCGTCGTTACCCTGCCGAACGGCAACGAGATCAACTACACCATCAAGAAGATCTCCTAGTCCCCGGAGCGCGCGAGCGCGATGAGCACCTCCCTCTCCACCGCGGACCTCACCGATCTACCTCGCGCGCAGGAGCGCGAGCTGTTGCTTGGCAACGGGCTCGGCGGTTACACCGCCCTCTCCCCCCTTGGCGCACCAGGGCGTCGATATCACGGCCTCCTCGTGGCGGCGCTGCAGCCACCCGTTGCGCGCACGGTGCTTGTTGGTCCGCCAATGCTCTGGGCACGGACCGACGGCGATTGGTTGCCACTCTTCACCTTCGAAATCGAGCCGGATCGATTCTCGCCGCAGCTTGGCGCACCGCTCCGCGAGGTTGCTGTCGGCGTTGGCGGTGTCACGAAAGAGTGGGCCCTCCCAACTGGACGACTGACCGAGCGCCACTCAGCGATCCCTGGAGCGAACGCAGTGTTGCTCACGTTCTGCCTCGAAGCGGCTGCCACCTCGGGCGTCGATCTGCTGTTGCGCCTCACCGCCACCGCACACGACCACCATGACGCCCTCGTTGGCGACCTGGCGTGCGCAACCTCAGGCGTGGATGAGCGTGCGCAGCAGGGCACGTGGCGAATGAGCTCCGAGTGGCCCGAGGTGCAGGTTCGCTGCGACGGCGGTGCGCTTGCAGTAGATGCTGGAGCGATTCGGGGACTGTTCCACCGGCATGACGCGGCGCGAGTCGAGGCGGACCGATCTGACTACGCCGTGCCGTTGCGTTGGAGCGTGCGGCTCGAACCTGGCGAGAGCGCCTCGCTGTTGGTTGCGACCGAGGGTGGCGGCATCGGTCGACCACCCGCCGATCTCTTCGCGGCGATGGCGGGCGGCGGAGGGGCATCGCTCCTCGCCGAGAGCGAGGCGCATGATCGCGATCTGCTCGCACGTGCGCAATCAGTCGGTGATGGTGCCGATGCCGCGATCGGTGCGAGCGACGAGCTGCAGGCGCTCGTGCTCGCTGCTGACGACTTCCTCGTGCGTCGAAGAATTCCCGCAACGCCCGGACCTGCGGATCCCGCGGCGCCACTCGGCTGGTCGGTGATTGCCGGATACCCCTGGTTCAACGACTGGCTGCGTGACACGGCGATCGCGTTGCGAGGCTTGACGTTGGCGACTGGACGTCCCGAGATTGGCGCAACGGTGTTGCGCTCCTTCGCACCATGGGTGCGTCGCGGGCTGCTGCCGAACAACTTCCCCGATCGCGTCGACGAGATGCCTGAGTACCACACCATCGACGCGCCGCTCTGGTACATCGAGGCGGCGCGGGCACACGTCGCGGCCACCGGCGATCGCACCCTTGGCGCCGAACTGCTGCCCACGCTGCTGAGTATCGTCGCCGCATACCGCGATGGCACCGATTTCGGCATCGGCGCCGACAGCGACGGCCTCATCGTGGGATCGGCCGCAGGTCGTCAGCTCACCTGGATGGATGCGAAACTCGACGACTGGGTGGTTACCCCGCGGCGCGGAAAGCCGATCGAGATCTCAGCGCTCTGGTATCGCGCGCTACGCAGCATCAGCGACTGGCTGCGTGATTCGGTGATCAGCGCAAGCGTGGCTGATGCCGCGCGTCTCGCCAATGAGCTCGATGATTACGCCGATCGCGTCCGAGCGAGCTTCCGTGCGCGATTCATTCGCACCGAGGTGCCGTGGCTTGCCGATGTGGTTGATGGCCCTGACGGCGATGACCTTGCCCTTCGACCGAATCAGTTCATCGCCCTCGGTCTCGGAGGCGACCTGATCCCTGCCGCTGAAGCGCAGCGCGCCTTCGCCGCAGCCGATGCCCAGCTGCGCGCCCCAATCGGGATTCGTTCGCTGGCGCCGAGTGATCCCGCCTATCGTGGCGACTACGACGGTGACCGGAGGTCGCGCGATGGCGCATATCACCAGGGGCTAGGATGGCTCTGGCTCATCGGTCCGTGGGCAGATAGCGCCTTCGCCGTGCACGACCTCACGAGCCCTGAAGGTCGCGCTGCTGCACTGTCACTCGTGACCGAGGCGCTTGCGCCGTATCGCGCACATCTCCGCGAGGCGGGTCTTGGCACGATCTCGGAGAACGCGACGGGTGATGCACCATTCACGCCCGTCGCCTGCTTCGCGCAGGCATGGAGCGTCAGCGAGCTGTTGCGCATCGAGCGCAGAGTGGCTGCGCTTCGCGCTACCGCACAGGAGTCGAAGCGCTAGACGAGAATTCCAGCGCCGAAGAAGAGTCCCGCGGCAAGGATTGTTCCGGTCGCGATTGCGCCGAGATCGATGTAGAGCAGCCCCGTTGCCGACTCCATGGAGCGCGCCTTGGCGGTACGCCACCCCGCGTAGGTGAGGAGCGCCGGGAAGATCAGCCCGATCACCAGTCGCAAGATGGCGAAGAAGTCCCACCCTGCGCCGAGTCCCCCGAGTCCGACGAGTTGCCAGATGAGAAAGAGGGCGATCTGCACACCGATACCGATGCCGACTGCACGACTCAGCAGCAAGAGTGGCGATTCAGGAAGTTTCGGTGTGACGAGGTACCAGTGGGCAAGAACCATCGCCGCAAAAGACCCGCCGGTGACTGCGGCGAGGATCAGGAGCTGGAGAGCGAGCGCCACCGCAACGAGTGGTGTAGGCGCCCAGCCAATAGCCGCTGCGATGAGGGCGGCGACTGCGGTGCCAACGGTAAGCGCGCCGACGTGTCGACCGTCGCTTCCACGGGCGATGCGCAGCGTCCAGAGCGTCGCGAGACAGGCGACGAGCACGAGGAGGAGCCGACGGAGCGCATCGATCTCTGGCGCCGCTGCTCGGATCGGCGCATCGGCGGAGGGAACCGGAAGCGCCCCGTCCGCCAACCAGGCGAGAAAGGCCCAGCCACCAGCGGCGAAGACGGTGAAGCCTCGATAGCCCCGCGTCGATTCAGAACGGTGGGTGAGCAGAAGGATGGCAGCCAAGCTGCCGGCCGCAAGGCCGCTCACCACCACCCAGTTGATGAACGAGAGGGAGCGCGCAACGGTCTCAACAGGCATCGCAGCAGCCTATCACCCACTCCGCACCCCTATCCTCCACGTATGTGCAGTCACCACTCTGGGGCGTAGCGATGATTCGAGGAGAGGAGCCGGCCCTCGGCGCCCCAGAGCCACCGCGATACGGCGTCGATGCCCCGTGGATGGGCGAGGTCGTCATCCAGGCGAAACACCTCCTCGTATGGCTGGCGCAACTCTCGACGCGATACGGCACCTCAATCCAGCGCCTCGATGAGATCCCCGCCGAGGAGTTGCAACTACTCGCTCAGCGCGGCATCAGCGCTCTCTGGCCGATCGGCATCTGGCGGCGCAGCGCCGCCTCTCGTGCAATGAAGGTCACCGCTGGCGACCACGATGCTGAAGGTTCGGCCTACGCCGTCGCCGAATACGTCGTCGATGAGGCACTTGGCGGAGATGTCGCACTGGCAACGCTGCGAACTCGGGCTGGCGCCGCCGGCATCCGCATCGTCACCGACATGGTCCCCAACCATGTCGCCATCGATGGGCGCTGGGTAAGCGAACGACCCGAGCTCCTCCTCTCCTCTGCTCACCCACCGTTCAAGAACTATCGCTACAGCGGCGAGGACCTCTCTCGGGAGCCCGGAATCGCCATCCGTATCGAAGACGGATACGGGCGCGGAGATGATGCCGCCGTTGCGTTCGAGCGCCGCGCCACTGATTCGCTGCAGTACATCTATCACGGCAACGATGGCACCAATATGCCGTGGAAGGACACCGCCCAGATCGACTACCTCAATGCCGAAGCGCGCGAGGCGGTGATCCAGGAGATCCTCGCGGTGGCGCGACGTTCCGACATCATTCGCTTCGATGCGGCGATGACGCTCGCGGCACAGCACATTCGCCGGCTCTGGTATCCGGCGAGTGGAACCGACGCGGCTATCCCCTCGCGCAGCGAGTTTGCGCTGACTGACCGCGAGTTCGCCAAGCGCCTGCCGCGCGAGTTCTGGCGCGAGGTGGTTGAGCGCGTGGAGCGCGAGGTTCCAGGGACGATGCTCCTCGCCGAGGCCTTCTGGCTTCTCGAGGGCTACTTCGTTCGCGGACTTGGCATGCACCGGGTCTACAACTCCGCCTTCATGACGATGCTACGTGACGGCAAGAACACCGAATACCGCACGATTCTGCGTGACACCACAGCCTACGACCCGGAGATGCTGCGCCGCTATGTCAACTTCCTCACGACCCCCGACGAGGAGCCAGCCGCGGTGGGATTCGGGATTGGCGATCGTGCGTTTCTTGCTGCGACGTTGGCGGCGACCCTACCTGGCGTGCCGATGCTCGGCCACGGTCAATGGGAGGGGCAACGTGAGCGCTACGGCATGGAGTATCGGGCGCCGCGCACCAGCGACCCAATCAGCCCAGACCACGTTGAGCGATACGACCGGGAGATAGCTCCGCTCCTTCGTGCCCGGCACCTCTTCGCTGGCGTCTCTGACTTTCGCTGGTTCGAAGCGCGGAGCGATAGTGTGGCCGCACGAGAGAGTGCCTACGCCTTCAGCAACGCGGCTGGGAGCGCTCGCACCCTCGTGATCGCCCTCAACAGCGATACGGCGGCAGAGCTTACGATCCACCATGCGTCGCCGTCGGTCGCTCCACTAAGTTCGCTCAACGAGGTGCCAGCGAGTCCACTCCCAGCAAGCACGATCGCCGAACGACTCGGGATCTCGGAAGAGGCAGGAGATGTCGTTGAGCTGCGAGATGCGATCACCAACCGCAGCCTCCTCGTGTCAACTGCGTCACTTGTGCGGAACGGTTTGACGCTGCGGCTTCCCGCTTATGGCCGAGTTGTCTTCTGGGGAATCGCGCAACACCGCTCCTCGCCGAGCGAACCCTGGAGCGAACTTGCCGCTCAGGCGAAGGGCGAAATGTTGCACGATGCACTCGCCGCGCTGCGAGCGCTCACGAACTCCGGCGCCCCGACCGAGGCGCTTT
>CAINNT010000062.1 GCA_903851225.1 uncultured Chloroflexota bacterium | reverse complement strand
TCTTGACCGGACCATCCTTGACCGCCTTAATGCGCTCCCCGGCGCTTCAGCCAAAGCTGCTGCGGAGCTTTTGAAATTCTCGTTCGATCGCTCTGCCGCATGGGGTCAGGGCGAGAAGATGGCGATTCATGACGCGGTAGCGATCCTGCATCTGGCGATACCTGATCTGGTGGGGGTCTCCCGATACCACGTTGTCGTCGACGCGACGCAGGGGCCAGCACGTGGTCGCACGATCGGCGATGCGAATCCATATCGGCTCAAGCGCGACAAACTGGAGCCAAACTGCGACGTGGGACTCACCATTGACAACCAGCGTTTCGCTGACATCATGGTCGACGTCTACTCCAAGCTCCCATGAGCGAACTGAAGCCGAATCCGCTTCCGCTATCGACGCCATTTCCGCCATCGCCGCGTCGTGCGCCACTTGGCACCGTGGCGAAGCCTCTGCCGATCATCATCGACTGCGACCCTGGTCACGATGATGCGATGGCACTCGCTGTTGCCTTCGCCCGCCCCGAGCTGAAGGTGCTCGGGGTGACCGCGGTTGCGGGAAACGCTTCGCTGCCAAAGACCTATGAGAACCTTCGCCGAACCTTGGCCCTGCTTGGCGCCAACGACGTGCGCGTTGCCGCTGGTGCCGAATTGCCGCTCGTTCGACCGCTCTGGGTCGCACCATATGTGCATGGTGACTCGGGGCTGGATGGCGCCGAGCTCCCAGCGCCGTCTGGCGTGGAACACGCTGCGGGCGCTGTGGATTTGATCGCAACGCTGCTTCGTGAGGCGGACGAGCCGGTGACGCTGGTCCCGCTTGGCCCGCTGACGAATATTGCGATCCTGCTTCGGGACCATCCTGAACTCAAGTCCAAGATCGCTCACATCTGCTGGATGGGCGGCGCGATTGCAGAGGGGAACGTGACGGCATCGGCGGAATTCAATTCGTATGTTGATCCTGATGCGGCGGGGATCGTGTTCGCTGCAGGAATCCCAATGACGATGGTCTGTCTTGACGCCACACACCGAGCCCTCACGGGGGAAGCGGCGATGAAGCGGCTCGATGCGGCGGGAACGTTGCCCGCAAAGATCTTTGCGGACTTGTTGCGCTTTTACGCGATCTTCCACAAGGATCGGTACGACTGGCCAGCATCCGCTGTTCACGATGCCGTGGCGGTGGCGCACCTCGCGGTACCGAACCTGCTGGCGCTCGTACATGCCGCCGTTGACGTCGAGCTCGGTGATCTTGCGCGTGGTCGAACAATCACCGACTGGTATGGCGATCGCTTGAAGCAGCGTGGCAGAACACCTGATGTTGATGTGGCAGTTGGAGTAGACGCCGACGCCTTCGACCGTGTCCTGGTGGACGCGATCCTTTCGTTCAAATAGCGCTAAATCCGATCGCGAAGCTCCGCGAGTAAACCAGGTATCGCCGCCTCGATCTCCTTGGCCACGCGTTCGTACTCCGCAGGTGGGTAGCCCCATGGGTCATCAAGATCACGCCCGAGCGAAGCTGGATCAAAGTCGCGCAGCAGTCGAATCTCCGGCTCCTTTTGCGCTAAGCGGATGATGTTGCGCCCGTTTCGAAGGTTTGCCTGATCGGCGGCGAGCACCAGGTCGATCGTCATGGCGAGGGCCGGCGTAAAGAGTCGTGCCTGGTGGGTGCTGCGCAGACCTCGTTTCCTCAGGATAGCGGCGCTGTTCGGATGCATCCCTTCGCCGGCGTGTTCGTCCGAGGTTCCAGCGCTTGAGATCGTCACGCGACCTGCGAGGAGCGAATCCTCCGCAATGGCTGCCTCGATGAGCACCTCAGCGAGTGGGGAGCGGCAGATGTTGCCGTGGCAGAGAGTAAGGATTCTCAACATCGAGGGAGCCTAGCGGATTGTCTCTCGGGCGGCCCTTTCCCCTGTGGTGCGTAGGGGAGCCCCGTTCGGTATCCTATGCAGAGGCACGGCGGGGTAGCTCACCGGTAGAGCAGGGGATTCATAAGCCCTTGGTAGCAGGTTCGATTCCTGCCCTCGCTACCATGCACCTTTGGGGAAGACGGAGAACGGAGGGAACCAGATGATTCCGAAGGCTCTGCGGAACGGTGCGGTCATGCTGCTCCTGCTCCTTGGCACGGTCGTGCTTCTCGGCAGCGTGCTCCTCACTCCGGTGCCAGCGGCCTCCAAGGACTATTCGGCATTCTTGGCCGAGGTTCGTGAGGGGAGCGTCGCCTCGGTCGTGCAGCAAGAGCAGACGTTGACCGTCACCAAGACCGGAACCCCACCGGACACCTACCAAGTCCAGGTCCCCACGCAGCTCACCGATGTCTACAACGATGTGCGCGCCGCCGCCACAGCAGGCGGACGCAACCCGGACAGCGTGACCTTCGGTGCAAAGAAGGCCGACGAATCGGGCCAGCTTCTCAGCCTGCTCGTCAGCGCTCTTCTTCCCGTGCTCCTCATCGGTGGCCTCTTCGTCTTCATGATGCGCAGCGCGCAGGGACAGAACAACCAGGCGATGAGCTTCGGCAAGAGCAAGGCGAAGATGTTCATTGCAGACAAAACCCCCGTCACCTTTGCCGACGTCGCAGGCGTCGAAGAGGCCAAGGTTGAACTTGAGGAGGTTGTCGAGTTCTTGAAGTTCCCTGAGCGCTTTGAAGCACTTGGCGCAAAGATCCCGAAGGGCGTACTGCTCATCGGCTCCCCCGGCACCGGAAAGACCCTACTCGCCCGCGCCGTTGCGGGAGAGGCTGGCGTCCCATTCTTCAGCATCTCTGGTTCGGAATTCGTCGAGATGTTCGTTGGCGTTGGCGCATCACGAGTGCGCGACCTGTTCGATCAGGCGAAGCGCAACTCACCATGCATTGTCTTCATCGACGAGATCGACGCTGTTGGACGTCAACGTGGTGCCGGGCTCGGTGGTTCTCACGACGAGCGCGAACAGACGCTGAACCAGATCCTCGTCGAGATGGACGGCTTTGAGACGGGAACCAACGTAATTATCATTGCCGCAACCAACCGACCTGATGTGCTCGATCCGGCGCTGCTGCGTCCCGGTCGTTTTGATCGCCAGGTGATTCTGGATCGCCCAGACCTTAAAGGTCGCGTTGCGATCTTGAAAGTCCACGTCAAGGGGAAGCCACTCGACAAGACGGTGAACCTCGAAGAGATCGGGCGTCGCTCACCAGGGTTCTCGGGAGCTGACCTTGCGAATCTCATGAACGAGGCGGCGATCCTCGCCGCACGTCGCAGCAAGCGAACGATTGGCATGGATGAGTTTGCCGAAGCACTTGATCGCGTCATGGCTGGCCCCCAGCGCAAGAGCCGCCTGATCACCGATGCTGAGAAGCAGATCATCGCCTACCACGAGGGCGGCCACGCCGTGGTTGGGCGCATCCTTGAGAAGTGCGATCCGGTCAGCAAGGTGACGGTGATCAGCCGAGGCATGGCTCTCGGGTACACGATGAATCTGCCGACAGAAGACCGCTACCTGCAGAGCAAGAGTGAATTCGAAGACAAGATCGCTGCGATGCTCGGCGGCAACGTTGCGGAGCAGATTGTCTTCGGTGACACTACGACCGGTGCATCGAATGATATCGAGAAGGCTACTGATCTCGCTCGCAAGATGGTGACGCGCTTCGGCATGTCTGAAAAGTTGGGCACCGTGACCCTTGGACGACAGGATGAGATGATCTTCTTGGGCCGCGAGATGTCGGAACAGAAGAACTACTCTGAAGCTGTTGCCAAGCAGATTGACGAGGAGGTTCGCGCCATTATCGACCGCGGCGCCGAGCGTGCGCGTGAGGTGCTGACGCAGCATCGCGATCGCCTGGATGCGCTCGCCGCGAAGCTCATTGTCGAAGAGACCGTTGAGGGCGAGGCTTTTGAGGCGCTCTTCGCCGATCTTCCTGCGAAGCCAGCCGCGTATTCAGGTCTACTTGATCGACTGCGGGCGGCTGGAGTCCCAATCCCGTTGCCAAAGGCAGATTCAAAGGATGAAGCGGCACCAAAGCCTGGTCCTGGGGGCGCTGCGGCGGGACAACCAGCCTGATGCCCTACGCCCCAACGCTTGCCTGGAAGGGGCTTGAGGGGCCCGAGGAGGCGCATCTCGTCGCAACGGCCACCCAGCGGATGGCGAAGTATTCGGAGTTCTTGAGGATCCCAAGTGTCTCTGCTCTCCCTGAGCATGCGGCAGATTGCCGTGCCGCCGCAGAGTGGCTAGCCGTTGAGCTTCGGCGCATCGGTGCAGAGCGCGTTGAAGTGAGCGAAACAGGGGGCCACCCCATTGTTGTTGCCGAGAAGATCGTCGATCCTTCGCTACCAACCGTCGTAGTCTACGGGCACTACGACGTCCAACCGGGAGATCCACTCGATCTCTGGAAGACCAGTCCATTTGAACCTATTGTTCGCGACGGTCGCATGCTCGGTCGGGGTTCCGCAGACGACAAGGGCCAGATCGTGATCCACCTCAGCGCACTCGAAGCGCTCGTTGGCACGCGCGGCACTCTGCCAGTAAACGTCAAGTACCTGTTCGAAGGAGAAGAGGAGTCCAGCTCAATCAACCTCGAAGCCTGGATGGCGGCGAACCCTGAACGCTGCAGCGGTGACGCCGTGATCATTAGCGACTCGGGGTTCTTCGACGGTAACCGGCCGGCCCTCACCGTTGGGCTTCGTGGCATCACCTACATCCAAGTTGACGTGCGCGCCTCGGATGTTGATCTGCACTCCGGGAGCTACGGCGGCTCCGTTGTGAACCCCGCCAACGCCCTCGCAGCCATGATTGCCTCGCTGCATGACGCGAACGGCCGCATCACCGTGCCAGGCTTCTACGACGATGTCGTCGAGCTCACGCCGGCTGACCGCGCCGCCTTCGCGGCGCTGCCGTTCGACGAGGCGAACTACCTTGCTGGCATCGGAGCCAGCGCAACGGCGGGCGAGAGTGGGTTCTCCACGGTTGAGCGACGCGGTGGGCGCCCAACCCTCGACGTGAACGGCATCTGGGGCGGATTCACGGGAGACGGCTCCAAGACGATCATTCCGGCGCATGCGCATGCCAAGATCTCGTGCCGTCTCGTGACTGCGCAGGACCCTGAGAAGATCAGTCGACAGCTTGAGGCGGCGCTCCGGGCCGCTGCTCCTGCCGGCCTGCACGTTGAGGTGCAGAATCTTGGCAACGGGGACGCTTTCCTTACGCCGCTTGGCGATCCATATCTCACTGCAGCGGCGGGCGCTCTGGAAGCCACATTTGGTGTCCCGCCGCTCTATATCCGTGAAGGCGGTTCCATTCCGATTGCGGCGCTCTTCCAGAAGAGGCTTGGCCTCCCCGTAGTGCTACTTGGCTTCACACCGCCCGATGACAATGCGCATGCGCCGAATGAATCAATGGACCTCGGCAACTTTGAGGGTGGCATTCGCGCCGTCATCCGGGCGCTCGACGCGATCGCCACCATTGGCTGATCTCTCGTGAAGGTTGCGCTGCTCGGCCTCGGCCTGATCGGCGGCTCCATCGCGCGGGCGCTACGCGAAGATCCAGCCTCAGTTGGGCCACTTGACGAAAATGGCGTCGAGATCGTCGCATGGACACCAACCCAGACAGGGCCTCGGGAGGCCCTGGCGGCCGGAGTCATCGATGGGGTTGGTCGTTCAATCGCTGAAGCGGTAGACGGCGCAGCGCTCGTGGTGCTCTGCGCGCCGCCGATTGCGATGACGGAGATCCTCGATGAGCTGGTGATCTGCCGCCGCTCTGGCCGCCTCGCGGATGGTGCCGTGGTGACGGATGTCGCCTCAACGAAGGTCTGGATTGCCAAGGAGGCGGCGGCGCGCAACATTCGCTTCTGCGGCGGTCACCCAATGGCCGGGAGCCATGAAACCGGCTTTGCTGCTGCAGATGCGAACCTCTTCCTTGGTCGCCCGTGGGTGATTGTGCCTGGCGCCAATGGTGGCGGAGCCGCGGCGCTCGTGGAGCGTCTTGCGACAAGTTGTGGCGCTCGGCCGGTCATGCTTGAGGCCGAACTCCACGATGCGGCAACGGCGGCGGTCAGCCACCTTCCGCTCCTGCTTGCAGCTGCGCTGGTGGAGGCGGTAGCACTGGGTGATGCGGCGGAGGCTCCTGATGGTTGGAAGATGTCGCATCTGCTTGCGAGCACGGGCTGGCTCTCTGCCACGCGGCTCGCACGCGGCTCCGCGGCGATGGGCGCCGACATCCTTGCCACAAATGCTCGCGAGGTTCGTCGCCGGATGGCGACGTTACGAATCATCTTGGAGCAGTGGGATGCGCGATTGGCAGCCGCAGAGAATGACCCCATCATTGGCCGAGTTGATCTCGAGAAGCGCCTTGCAGCGGCCCGTGCGGTGCTCACGGAGAGCGAGTGAGCGCTGATCCGCTGGCGAAGGGAGCTGACGAGGAGATCCTCGGTATCCCGCGCGAACTTGCTATGCCGGACGGCGCCTGGACGGGGCTCCGAACCTTTGGCAGTTCTGACGAGGGGGAGCGCGAAATCGCGCGCCTTGACGGGGCAACGCAGCCACGACCGCGCCGTGAGCTCGAGTCAGACCCGTCGTGGAAGCAGCCCATCCCATACGCAGTGGCGCTCTACCGCCCCGCGGGGGTCACGGGAAGCGATACGCAACTTTTTTGGATGGACCGCCTTGCTGGCGGCAGCGACAAGCGACTCCACGGCCGCGCCTCGTTCGGCGTCGGTGGGCACATCTCTCCGAACGACGGTGGCATCCGCGCCGCGCTCGCTCGAGAGTGGGTTGAGGAGGTACGTACACCAACGCTCCCCGATTTCAGGCCGATCGGGCTACTGAATGATGACGGCGATGATGTGGGTCGCGTGCATCTCGGTATCGTTTTTATCGCCACGCTGTCGTCGCCATCAATTCACATTCGCGAAACCAACAAGCTGGCGGGATCACTCGTTTCGGTCAGCGAAGCGCTGCGTCGAAAAGATGAACTAGAGGGCTGGTCAGCGCGCCTAATCGATACGATCGCAAAGGTGGCAGCTGACCTCTAGCGTTTGGTACACGCGCGATACGGCGCGGCTGCAATCCTCTAGGCATGCCAACCTCCGTCGCCTCCACCGCACTCGTTGGCATTGAAGGGGTACCTGTTGAAGTCGAAGTCGACGTTGCCCCCGGGATTCCAGCCACAAGGATTGTCGGCCTCCCTGATACCGCTGTAGGTGAGGCCCGCGAGCGAATCCGCTCGGCGATTCGTGCTGCTGGGTACACGTGGCCGGCTCGGCGCATCACGATCAATCTGGCACCCGCTGACCTGCGAAAGAGTGGTGGATCGTTTGATCTTGCTATCGCGTTGGGCATCCTGCTCTCAAGCGGCCAGATTCAGCATCGCGGCAGAGGAACACTTGCTGCAATCGGGGAGCTGGCCCTTGACGGCAGGGTTCGTACCGTACCTGGGGCACTCCCACTTGCTTTGCCGCTGCTCTCGCTCGGGCACCGTGTTTTGCTGCCACAAGGTCTGGCACTTCCCTCTGGCGGGTTTGACGGCGAGGCGGTCTACATTCGGACGCTTGCCGATGCGGCAGTCGCAGTAGATCGCGGTACAAAGGCTGAACCTTATGATGTGCCACGTGCCGGATTGGCATCTCACTCGGTCGATGTCACGGTAGAGCTCTCGAGTATTCGTGGCCAGCCGATCGCGTCGCGCGCGATCTTGATCGCAGCGTGCGGGCGGTTTCCAATTCTCCTTGAAGGTCCGCCTGGCGTAGGGAAGTCAATGCTCGCGCATGCGCTGCACGAGATCCTGCCGGATTTGGTCCCAGGAGAGCGGAGCGAGGTTGCTGCAATCGCTTCGGCAGGCGGGCATGAACCCGACTATTCGATACGTCCGCCGCTGCGGGCCCCACATCACGACATCACGGTGGCTGGTCTCATCGGCGGCGGACCGCGGATGAGGCCGGGCGAGTTGACTTGGGCGCATCGTGGGCTCCTCCTTCTCGATGAGATCGGTGAATTTCGCCGTGATGCGCTTGAGGCACTCCGGGAGCCGCTAGAGCGCGGGAGCGTGGATCTCGTTCGAGCGGGACGTTCGGTGCGCTTCCCTGCAGATGCGCTTGTCGCGGCCACTGGGAATCCCTGTGGCTGCGGGGAGCTAGAGCAACCGAGTGGGACCTGTCGCTGCCTCCCCTCTGCACGACGGCGCGGCAGCCTCTCGCTCTCGGCGCCGATCCGGGACCGATTCCCGCTGCGCGTTCGACTCGGTCGCCCGCGTACGCCACTGGCCGCACTTCCCTGCGGTGAGCTTTCGACACTCGAGGCACGTGAGCGTGCCACCTCAGTGCGCGCAGCCCTGTCGCAGCACCCGGCCCGCCTTGGCGTGGCCGCCGGTGTGACGCGCCCGGTGAGCGAAGGCTATGGCGTGCGCGCATGGAGTCAGATTGAGCGGGTTGCGTTGGTGGTGGCGCTCCTCGACGGGCGCGACGTGGTGGGCGACGCTGACGTTGCGGAGGCAATTCACCTCCATGGCGATCGCTGGTGAGTGCGGTCACGCTGCTCCCGGGCGATCCCCGAATCCCTGAGCGGCGAAGTGCACCGCTGGGATTGGCCCCTGACGCCGATCGACGTCGCCCACTCTGGGCCCAAGGGCGGTTGGAGGTGCTGGGGAGGCCGTCCATCGGCATCGTTGGCACCAGACGCCCGTCGCCACACGGCGCCGCGGCCGCTCGGAGTATCGCCACTGCGGTGGCACGTTCGGGGTGGTGCGTGGTCTCGGGGCTCGCCCTGGGCATCGACGAGGTGGCACATCTGGCCGCTGTAGAGGCGGGAGGGGAGACTGTCGCGGTACTTCCTAGCCCTGCCCCTCTCGGGCTGCGCGGCGGGGCGCGGCGCCTAGCCGAGCAGATCAAGCAGGCAGGTCTCCTCCTCTCTGATCGGCCAGTTGGCACCCCACCCGCCGCCTGGAGCTATGCCGCCCGAAATCACCTGCTCGCTGCGCTGTGTGATGGGCTCATCGTCGTTGAGGCACCAGAGGGCTCTGGTGCGCTCATCACGGCCGAATCGGCATCTGAACTTGGGCTCCCCGTCGCGGTTGTGAGTGCCCCCTATGGTGCAGAGCGTGCCGAAGGGGGGCTTCGCTGGCTCCAGCGATCGCGAGAGTTGTCTTTGCGGCTCACCGAAGAGCGACCACCCATGCTCATCTCAAGTTCGGCTGATCTGCGCGCCTGGCTCACTGTCTGTGCACTGTCCGTGCACAGTCTGCCTGGCGACCTCCGCGATGGCTCCCATGTCACCACCAGCGCCGCTGACGGTGCGGTCTCAGGGCTGCAGCACCGAATCCTTCTAAAACTGGACGCAGCTGGGGCTGATGGAGTCGTTGAGGGTGATTTAGGTGACTTGACGGGAGATCTTCCCGGGGCCTTGGTAGCCGCTCTGACCCTCTTAAGCATGCGCGGACAGATTGAGCAGCGCGGAGGGCGTTGGCGTCGCGTTCTGAGGGCGGTGCTACGCTCTCGCCCATGACAAAGGCAGCCACCAACCTCGTCATCGTCGAGTCGCCAGCGAAGGCTCAGACCATTGAGCGGTATCTCGGCCCCGATTACACCGTGCTCGCCTCCTATGGGCACATTCGGGATCTCCCCCAGAAGACGAAGAAGGGGAGCATGGCCGTGGATGTCGAGAATGGGTTTACCCCGGTCTACGAAATCATCGAGGATAAGCAGAAGCGCCTCGATGACATCACTCGTGCCGCGAAGAAGGCATCCTCCGTCTGGCTGGCAACCGACCTTGACCGCGAAGGGGAGGCGATCGCCTGGCACGTGGCGGAGGCCCTCGGTATCCCCGAGGCGGATCGCCACCGAGTCACCTTCAGCGAGATCACCAAGGGGGCCATCCTTGAGGCGTTCGCGCACCCCCGCGGGATCAATCTTGACCTGGTCAACGCCCAGCAGGCGCGCCGGATTTTGGATCGCCTCGTTGGGTACCGACTCTCGCCACTCCTTTCGCGACTCGTCAAACCAAAGCTCTCCGCGGGGCGGGTTCAATCGGTGGCCCTCCGACTCGTGGTGGAGCGCGAACGCGCCATCCGGGTCTTCATCCCACGCCACTACACCACCGTTGAAATTGGGATCCGGCCCGCTACTGCGAGCGACCTGATCGTTCCCGCCACCCTCATCGGCGAGAAGGGGGAGATTCTCGAGCTTGAACCTGAGGCCGCAGCGGCAGCAGTCGATCGGCTGGCTGGCGCCGACGCCGTTGTTGTTGAGCGCACGGAAGGGACGCGGAAACAGCGTCCTGTGCCACCATTCACCACCTCTACGCTCCAACAGGAGGCGGGCCGCAAGCACGGCTTCCGTTCGCGCGTCACGATGCAACTCGCGCAGAAGCTCTACGAGGGCGTGGAGATCGGGGGCGAGCGCACCGGTCTGATTACCTACATGCGCACCGATTC
>CAINNT010000061.1 GCA_903851225.1 uncultured Chloroflexota bacterium | reverse complement strand
GGCCGATCTTGCAGGCCCGGCTCTTCGAATCGCCCATGACAGCCAACTACGATCAAGAATCCCCGGAGGTGTGCTGCATCTCGCAAGCGGAGAGCCAGTGAGTAAGTTCGATTTCGCGCGCGCAATCGTTGATGTTGGCGTTGCGGAGGGTGTGTTGAGTCGTGCAGTTCCAATTGTGGAAATAACAACCGATCAACTCGCTTCTACGGTTCGTAGGCCGTTGAGATGCGTTCTTGATACCTCTCTGGCGAACAACCTTGGCCTAGAGATGCCGCCTTGGAGCGACTCACTCACAATCGCGGTGCGGGCAGCACGGCCATGAGAATAGAGGCGATGCACATCCCCGAGGTGCTTCTGCTCAAGCGCGATCGCTTTGCGGATTCACGTGGCTGGTTCACCGAATTGCACAACGAGGCGCGTTTGCGCGAGCTGGGGTTTGATGTGCGATTCGTGCAGGACAACCTTTCATACTCCGTGCCCGGAGTACTACGCGGACTGCACTTCCAACGCAACCCTGAGCAGGGGAAACTTGTGACCTGCCTCGCCGGCCGCATCTATGACGTCGCGGTGGACATTCGTCCAGGGTCTTCGACGTTTGGGAGCCACGTCGCAGTTGAGCTCACGGCTGAGGGGGGTGAGTCCCTCTGGGTTCCCGCTGGCTTTGCTCATGGGTTTCTCGTGCTTGGCAGCGAACCCGCCCTGGTTGCCTACAAGGTGGATCACCACCGCTCAGCCTCCGGGGAGGGGGCATTATCTGGAACGACCCCACGATAGGGATCAGGTGGCCCATTGAGACCCCGCACCTCTCCGATCGTGATCAGGCGATGCCGACGCTCGCCGAATACCTGAGCAGTGAGCGCTAACGGCGTGGGCGCGGCGGTCCAACTCGAGCCGTGGAACCCGCGAACTGTGGGGATTGCACTGGCGGCATATCAGCCAAATCCCGTATGGCTCGCTGAGCAACTCGCGTCGATCGCCGCACAAACGCATAACGAGTGGATCTGCACAATCTCCCTTGACTCCCCAATGGAAGAGATTTCCTCGTCACCTGATCTGGCCCCATTCATGCACGATGCACGATTCAATTGGGTAGAAAACCATGAGCGTCTTGGCGTGCGATTGAACTTTCAGAATGCGACGCAACATCTACTTCAACGAGGAGTTGATCTCATCGCATTCTGCGATCAGGATGACGTCTGGCTACCTGAGAAGCTTGCAGAGAGCGTTTCAGCAATGAGGAATCATGGGCCGCTCTCCATGGTCTATTGCGACGCATACCTTCTCGTTGATGGCGTACAACGCTCGGAACGCCTGCATGAATACACCATAAAAACTGATGGAAAGTTGAGTATCGCTGAGCGAATCATCCAGCCACAAGTGAGCGGATTCTGCCAAGTCTTCGATGCATCTCTGGCAAAGCTCCATCCGACAATTCCAAACGAATGCTCCCATCACGACTTTTGGTATTCACTTGTCGCAGCTGCCTACGGCGGCGTGCACCGAATCAACAAGCCGTTGGCGCTCTATCGACAGCATGCGGGAAACACGATTGGAATATCAGTCGTGCGTGCTCAGCAGGGCTGGGAGATCACCGAGCAACTCAAACGATATTCAACGCTACGAGTGAATGCGCAGCTGCGCGCGAACGTAGCACGTCGCGTTGGTACAGAACTCCCCATGCCAAGAATTCTGGCGTTTCTCTATCGACACTCTGCTGGGTGGCTGCTAGTGCTTCTTGGAATCATCGCGCGGCGACTCTTCGTCGACAAAGTTATCGTGGCGAATGCCTATCGGAAGGGCTGGGGTCTGCTGCTATTGGAGGGGTCACAGCGAGATATATTCCAACAGATACGCCACCGTCTTGCAGCTCAAATCAAGGTAATACGAATGGCACTTCTCGCAGGGATGGTGCTACTAGCAAGCGGTGCTTTGGTAGCTATACAGCTGTTTTCGATCTCTGCTGCGGACACGGCAATCCTCGTATTCGCGTCCATACTCGTCGTTAGTGTGGCGATCAATGGGCTACGCTATGTGCTTCACCT
Organism: uncultured Chloroflexota bacterium; assembly: GCA_903851225.1. Taxonomy (GTDB): domain Bacteria; phylum Chloroflexota; class Limnocylindria; order Limnocylindrales; family Limnocylindraceae; genus Limnocylindrus. Next base: position 2,923 of record CAINNT010000061.1, on the reverse strand, counting down.
GATGCCATACACACTCGTTCTGCTCGGTGGGGTTGGCGCATTGATGGGACTGTTGGTGTTGCTTGGCGGAGCAAGTGCGTGGCTGGCCACCGGGATCGCCGCACTGCCGATCCTCGCAAATGGGCTGTATCGATTGCGCTGGTCGCTACGACGGTAGCGTTGTAGGTTAGCCTCCGGCGATCTGTTCGCCGCCGTCGATCGTGATGGTGTTGCCCGTCACCCAGTGCATGCCTGGCGCCGAGAGGGCAACAATGGCTTGGCCAACATCGTCAGGTGTGGTGAGCCGCTTACCTGGATGCTTCTTCATGACAACGTCGATCCACTCTTGGCTTCCGGGGATCTTGCGCAGGGCTGGCGTATCGACGACGCCAGGGCGAAGCGCCGTGACGGTTGCGCCCGGCACCAGGCGTGCTAGCTCGAGCGCGAGTTGGCGGCAGTGCGCTTCAACGGCCGCCTTTGCGGCGGAGACGGCGCCGTACATCGGTACCGCCTTCGACGCGCCCTCAGACGATGTGGCGAAGATGCGGGTGGTGTTGCCGATCAGCCCGGCGGCATAGAGATCCTGTGTCCAGTAGACGAGGGAGTGCGCCATCACATCTGAGGTCATCTCCATCTGCTTGCGGGTGATGAGCGGCGTCTCGCCATCAGGAAGGAACGGTTGCAGGCTGCCGAAGGCCAGCGAGTGGACCACGATGCCGAGCTGCGGGGTGAGGCCGGCCGCACGGGCGGCGGCAAACTTCTCGCTGAGCTGGGCGATCACCTCGCCGCGCTTCTCGTCGTCGGCGGCATTGCCGCGAACGTAGAGGGCCTCGACGCCGGTCGCCTTCACGGCGGCGATCGCTGCGTCGAGCTTCTCGCCGCGGGAGCGGCCTAGGTAGACGCCGCAGATGTTGTAGCCAGCCTCGGCCGCCAGTCGTGCGGTGGCCTCGCCGATGCCGCTTGAGGCGCCCAGGATCAGTGCCCAACGCTGGACCTTTGGATCAGTAGCTCCCATTCGGCACCTCCCTCGTGCGGCGCCATGCGCCGCGTGGGTTCAGGGTAGCCGACCCACTCCGCCCTGTGCGCGTACGATCTCGGCATGGATAGCAGCGGACGATTGATTCTCATGGCGGTGCACGCCCACCCAGACGACGAGACGATCAGCATGGGCGGCACCCTTGCCACCTACGCCGCCGCCCACAGCGCCACCACCGATACCTATGTCGTAACCGGTACTCGCGGCGAACTCGGCGAGATCGTCATCCCCGAGCGCGACACCCCCGAAGAGCACGAACGCCTCGGCGAGACTCGCATGGGCGAGATCGCGGCAGCCATGGCAGCACTCGGCGTCACGCACTTCGAGAACCTCGGGTTCCGAGATTCTGGAATGATTGGCGACCCGGGCAACGACGACCCGCGCTGCTACCACCAGCACAGCACCAACGATCTCGATGGCACGACCGAGCGCCTGGTACGGATCGTTCGCCGCGTGCAGCCCGATGTCATCGCCACGTATGACGACTTCGGTGGATACGGACATCCCGACCACATCGCCGCCGCGCGCGTTGCGCGCCGCGCCTGGGAGGTTTCTGGCGATCCAATGTGGCGACCAGAAGCTGGGCCAGCATGGACACCAAAGAAGCTCTACGAGGTCCGCACACCAGATTCGCAGCGCGACAAGGTGCTCACGCTGCTTGAGTCGCGCGGCATCGAGTCATGGTGGAGCGAACCGAAGGACGTAACGCCGGAGGAACTTGAGAAGTGGCGTCAGTGGCGCGCCGCAATGGCCTGCCCCGATGAGCTGATCACAACGCGCATTGACATCACCAAACACCTCGGTGCAAAACGCCGCGCCATTCAAGCGCACGCCACGCAGATCAAGCGCGACGGGCCTCTGCTAGCGCTGAGCGAGCAGGATTACATCAACCTTGGCGCCGTTGAGCAGTATCGACTTGTTGCGCATCGACTGCCGACTGAGCCGGCACTACCAGAGCGCGACCTCTTTGAGGGGCTTCGCTAGCGGGGGCTCTCCTGAGCAACGGCGCGATTTGCGCGAACGCGTTTACCTATCGACGTAATCAACAGTGCAACAAGGAACGCGAACGTCTCAGTGAGAACGATCGACGCCCCTGAGGCAATGTCGAGCGCGTAGCTGACGTACAAACCCACGATCGACGAGGTAACCCCAATCAGCGCGGCGAGCGCAATCATCTGACCGAATCTCTTCACCAGGAGCTGCGCTGTTGCTGCCGGCGTGGTGATCATCGCCACAACAAGCACAATGCCAACCGCTTGTAGGCTCACCACAATGGTGACCGCAATGAGGATGAGGAGCAGGTCATCGAGGCGGCGCACCGGTAGGCCGGCGGCGCCAGCGCCGAGTGGATCGAACGTTGCGAAGAGGAGCTCCTTCCACAGCACCCACACAATCAACAGCAGCAACGATGCCAGCACGGCAAGTGAGATGAGGTCGGCGAAGCTGATCCCCAACACATCGCCGAAGAGGAAGTGAAAGAGATCGCCAACATAGTTGGGTATCGATGAGAAGAGCGCCACACCGAGCGCAAACATGCCGGCAAACAAGACGCCGATCACGGCGTCGGCGCGGAGTCCAGACCTTCGGGTGAGCGCGCTGATTCCGAGCGCGGTGCCGATCGCAGCGACCGCACCGCCGAGAATGATCGGTAGGCCAAGCAGATAGGCGAGCACCACGCCCGGGAAGGCGGAGTGGCTCACCGCATCACCAACGAAGCTCATCCCCTTTAACACCACAAAGGCGCCGACGACGGCGCAGGCAACACCTACAAGTGCACTAGCCACAAGTGCGCGCACGAAGAATTCGTATTCAAGTGGCGCGAGCAAGAGATCAATCGGGTTCATTCGTGACCCTCGTGGCTGCCGTGCGCGTGGTGTGGATCATCGAGGAGCACCACACCACCACCTG
>CAINNT010000060.1 GCA_903851225.1 uncultured Chloroflexota bacterium | reverse complement strand
TGCGGTACCACCGAGGCAACGCACATTACTCTTGCTGACACCGCTGATGTGATTGGCACTGAGTGGCCGATCGCCGCTGATCATCCCGACATGAAAGAGCTGCGGGGCGCATTTGCCCGCCGACTACTCGGTCGCATCGCAGCCGAAGAGATCAAGCTCGACGCACGTCATGTGATTGCTCGCGGCGAAGAGATCGACGAAGAGTATTCCGCGAAGATCGCCGCCGCCACCGCGGTTGAAATTGTCGCCGTACGCTCGCCACTCTCTTGCGTCGCCCCTGCGGGAGTCTGCCAGGCCTGCTACGGCCGCAACCTCGCCACGGGCAAGCTCATTGAGATGGGCGAGTCGGTCGGCATCATGGCGGCACAGTCGATCGGTGAGCCTGGCACGCAGCTCACCATGCGAACCTTCCACACCGGCGGTGTCGCCGGGCTCGACATCACTGCAGGTCTGCCGCGCGTCGAAGAGCTCTTCGAGGCACGCAAGCCGAAGGGTAAGGCCGAGATCAGCCGCATCGACGGCGTCGTCGAGGTGGTCCGCAGTGATGCGGGCACCACGGTGGAAGTCACGCATAGCGAGAAGTACGAGATTGAACTTGACCTGCCTATCGATGCCGCACTGACCGCTCGCGAGGGCGATCTCGTTGAGGCCGGCCAGCTCATTGGCACCTCGGCAACAACGGGCGACCTCACCGCACCGGTTAAGGGCCTTCTCGTGAAATCGAAGGACGGTCTGGTCATTCGTGCCGAAGACGTTGTCCCTGCATCGAAGTACCCAATTCCACACAACGCTAAGCTCTTGGTGAAGAGCGGCGACCGCGTTCGCGCGGGTGACCCGCTCACCGATGGGCCGCTCGATCCCCAGGAGCTCCTAGAGGTCCGTGGTCGAGCCGAGGTTCAGAACTACCTCGTCAAGGAGGTTCAGAAGGTCTACCGCAGCCAGGGTGTAACAATCTCGGACAAGCACATCGAGATCATCGTCCGCCAGCTCCTGCGCAAGGTGCGCGTTGACAACCCGGGTGACACGCACATGCTCCCAACCGAGCTTGCCGACCGTCTCGCCTTTGAGCGTGAGAACGCCCGCGTCCTCGCCGAGGGCGGGGAGCCGGCAACCGCGGCCCCGCAGCTCTTGGGTGTAACAAAGGCCTCCCTGAACACGGAGAGTTTCCTCGCGGCAGCCTCCTTCCAAGAGACGACCCGCGTGCTCACCGAGGCGGCCATCACCGGCGCCCGGGACTACCTCATGGGGCTGAAGGAGAACGTCATCATCGGCAAGCTCATCCCAGCCGGCACGGGTGCTCCAGACAAAGTTGCGGCACGCAAGGAGGCCGAGAAGCTCCGTGCGGCGGCCGCCCTGGCCGGTGGCGACCTGCCAACCGACTTCGGCAAGGACGACTTCAACGTCTTCCTCGAGTCCGAAGAGGGCGGGGCGAGCCAAGACGACGTCTCCCAGTTGGTGGCCCTCCTCACCGAGGAGAAGCCCTCAGCCGAGGGCGAATCAGAGGCAAACCCCTTCTTGGCGGACGCCGCCGAGGCCCCGAAGGGTGACGAGGGGGGAGCCTAAGGGCGGATCACGGTCGTCACGCATGGGGGTGCTTTGACACCCTTCGTGCTTGACTGCTACGCTCCGCCGTCCGTGCACAAAGGGCGCTACCGCCCTGATATCACGCCAGAAGAGGAATCGAAGAGAGAAGGAGCGCGCGTACAACGTGCCTACGATTAGTCAGCTCGTTCGAAAGGGTCGCAAGGCGAAGATCTCGAAGATCAAGGCCTCGGCGTTCCGCAAGAACTGGA
>CAINNT010000059.1 GCA_903851225.1 uncultured Chloroflexota bacterium | reverse complement strand
TGGTGGCCATCGTTCAATGGTTAGGACCGCGGTTTGTGGAGCCGCAGATGAGGGTTCAATTCCCTCTGGCCACCCCACCCAGAAGCGAGGAGCACATCTTGCCCGCAGCCGCACCTCGCCGCCGACTGATCAACGACCCGGGCTTCCTGCGGCTCTGGGCTCCAGAGACGATCAGCCACCTCGGATCGAGCTTCAGCGGCCTGGCGATGCCGATCGTCGCGATTGAACTCCTCAGTGCAGGGCCGATGGAGATTGCCCTGATCAATCTCGCCGACTTCCTGCCCTTCCTCCTCTTCGGACTGCTCATCGGCGCACTCGTCGACCGGTTACCACGTCGCGGAATCCTCATCGTTGGCGACCTTGGTCGGGCACTCCTGCTCCTCACGATCCCGATCGCCTTTGCCCTCAATGCGCTCTCGATTCCGCAGCTGGTGGTCGTCGGCTTTCTCCTTGGCACGCTTACCGTCTTCTTCGACGTCGCGTATCAGTCGTATCTCCCCTCCCTCATCCCGAAAGAGGATCTCGTCGATGGGAATTCGAAGCTGGAGTTCAGTCGCTCTGCCGCAGGCCTCCTCGGGCCGAGCCTCGCCGGTGCGCTGATCGCGATCGTGAAGGCTCCAGCAGCAGTCATCATTGACGCGATCTCGTTTGCGCTCTCTGCGCTCTTCATCTTCTCGATCAAGCCAAAACACGAAGCCGTCGCGGAGCTGAATGACTCCGCGGCGCCGCCCGCAAGCACGCCGCGCGCGTCGCTGAGATCTGACATCGTCGCAGGCCTGCGCTACGTCTTTGGCCACTCAGCACTGCGCACCATTGGCGGCGCGACGGCCACGTCGAACCTCTTCAGTAGCATCGCAGGGACGGTGCAGATGCTGTTCGCATACAACGTGCTTGGGCTCTCCGTCGCCTACGTCGGCTTCGCCGCAACGCTCGGTTCCGCGGGTGGACTACTGAGTGCCGTGTTTGCCGATCGGATCTCCAAGCGGCTCGGTGTTGGGCGAACGATTGTCCTGACCATCCCACTAGGTGGCCCGATGCTTGCCGTACTGGCCTTCTGCCAGCCGGGGAACGACCTGTTCAACGCCGTGGTCTTTGGTGGCGGCTTCTTTGCCATGGCCGCCTCGGGAACGCTCTACAACATCAACCAGGTGAGCCTCCGCCAGGCACTCACGCCACCAGAGATGGCCGGACGCATGAACGCCACGATGCGCTGGTTCGTGTGGGGCACCATCCCGATCGGCGCGCTGCTTGGCGGCATTATCGGCACCAATCTAGGCCTCCGCGAAGCGCTCATCATCGGCGGGGTAGGTGGTAGTTTCGCCTTCCTCCCGCTCCTCTTTGGCCCTGTGTGGGGGATCAAGGAGATGCCTACGGGGGTCGCCAAACCGTAGGGTCTCCCCGCCCCCGAGCCGCTCTCCGCTGATAGACTCGCGACGCGGCGGGATGCCCCCACAGAGGGGCCAGCCAGCAAGGAGGGTGCAGATGGCTACGGTGACGTTCCAGGGTGTCTCGAAGCGGTACGGCGAGGTCCTCGCCGTCGACAACCTTTCACTCGAGATCCACGACGGCGAATTCATGGTGCTCGTGGGCCCGTCGGGCTGCGGCAAGACCACCTCGCTGCGCATGATCGCCGG
>CAINNT010000058.1 GCA_903851225.1 uncultured Chloroflexota bacterium | reverse complement strand
TCGACGATGCAGGCGTTTCGGTAACGATCGCGGCGAAGCCACAGCGCATCGTCGCACTTACCCCAGCGAGCCTCGAGGCGCTCGATGAATTTGGGCTCAGCCAGAGCGTCGTCGGTGTCGCAGCGTGCACCTGCCTCCCCATCGCGTTCACGGCAACTCCGCAGGTGGCCGACTTCAACGGCACGAACGTTGAAGCGATCATTGCTCTCAGCCCTGACCTCGTCTTTGTTGCCGCACCCCCGTTCACTCCAGCCGATGCCATCACGCAGCTAAAGGCGGCGAAACTCACGGTTGTGACGCTGGAGCCGAAGAGCATCAGCGGTGTCTACGCAACCCTGCAGCTGATCGGCGATGCGGCGGGCGCGAGTGTCGCCGCTGCACAAGCGGTCGCCACCGCAAAGTCTGATATCGCTGTGCTCACCGCCCTGGTGCAGGACCAGCCGATGGTTAGCGTCTTCTACGAGATTGATGCGACTGGCGCCATCTACGGCCTCGCCCCCGATGATTACGCCGCCGAGCTGGTGGCGCTGGCCCGAGGCGACCTCGTGAGCAGCGGCGTGAACGGCGTCTACGAGATCTCGCTTGAGGCCCTCGTGACCGCCGCCCCCACCGTGATCCTGCTCGGCGATTCCATCTACGGTGTCACGGCAGAGGCCGTTGCGGCGCGACCAGGGTGGGGAACCATCCCGGCCGTGGTGACCGGCTCGATTCGTCCGATCGATGGTGACCTCGTCTCCACGCCAGGGCCGCGAATTGCCGAGGCGTTCCGCGCCATCATTGCGCAGCTACATCCAACGGTCCTTCCGTAGTCTCAATGGTGCGCCGAACCACGTTCCTCACGCTCGCGGCACTCGCGCTGGTCGCGGTAGGCGCGGTCGGCTTCGGCGTTGCGAACATCGCACCGCTCGACGTGCTTGCAATCATCGGGGGAAGCCTCTTCGGTCTGCCAGTGGGCTCCGAGATCAGCGCTGGCGCAACGTCGATCGTGATGGAGATCCGCCTGCCGCGAATCCTCGCCGCGATCGCGGTTGGCGCGGCGCTCGCAACGTCGGGTGCCGCATTCCAGTCGCTGCTGCGCAATGCGCTCGCAGATCCGTATGTGCTCGGCACCAGTAGCGGCGCAGCGCTCGGCGCCGCGATCGCCTTCCTGCTGCCGCTGACCGGCATCGCGTGGGAACTCGGCGGCGTGCAACTCTCTGCATTCGTTGGTGCACTCGCCTCGGTGGCACTGGTCTGGCGCATCGCTGGCATCGGCAGTGGCGAAGAGCGCATCGCCAGCGTCTTGCTCGTTGGCTATGCGGTGGCGTCGCTGCTCGCCGCGGCGCTCTCGCTGGTGATGCTCGCGAGCGGTGCGAACCTGCGCGCGATCTTCGGTTTCTTGCTTGGCGGCCTCGACGGCGTGACCTGGCCACGCCTCGCCGCCGCAGCGCTCCCAATCGCGATCGCTACGCTCCTCCTTGTTCGGCGCGGTCGTGCGCTCGCCGCCTTTCTGCTCGGCGATGAAGGGGCGACCCATCTCGGCATCGATGTGCGCCGTGAGCGCCGCATCGCCGTTGCCCTTGCCACCCTTGCCACCGCATCTGCCGTTGCCCTTACGGGGCTCGTCGGATTCGTTGGCCTCGTGGTGCCGCACCTCGCCCGACTCGCCGTCGGCTCCGACCCGCGTGCTGTGCTCCCCCTCTCGGCAATCGGCGGAGCGCTCCTCCTACTGCTCGCCGACACCGTCGCGCGCACGATTGGCGTTCCCGTTGGCGTGATCACCGCCCTGATCGGCGCACCGTTCCTGCTCTGGCTACTGCATCGCGCGCGTGCCGGGTACGCCCTATGAGCGCCACCACCAACGAAACCGCACCCTACGAACTTCTCGGCGCGCACGACCTGCGCGTTGACTTGGGCGGCACCACCATCTTGCAGGACGTTTCGCTCAGCATCGGACCAGGGGAGCGCGTCGCTATCGTCGGTCCAAATGGCGCCGGCAAGACCACGCTGATGCGCGCACTGAGTGGCGCGGTTCCAGCGACCTCTGGCGAGGTCATCCTCTGCACCGAGCCGATCCAGAACCTCTCGCGTGAAACCATCGCTCGTTCAATCGCTGTGGTGAGCTCCGACATCACGCTCCCATTCGCCACGCGCGTTGAAGAGCTTGTCGCGCTCGGTCGCATCCCACACGGTCGCGGTCCTGCCGGACCAAGCGACCACGATCGCGCGCGCGCCAACGCTGCCATCGAACGTGTTGGCGCAACGCATCTGAATCACCGTGATGTTCGCACCCTGAGCGCCGGCGAACGACAGCTCGCCGCCATCGCATTGGGCCTCGCGCAGGAGACGCCGATCCTCGCGCTCGATGAGCCAACCGCACATCTGGACCTGCGTCACCGCATGGAGATCGCCGATCTGCTCACCAGCCTCGCTGGTGACGAGACGATCATGAAAACCAAGCGCACCATCGTGGCGATCTTTCACGAGCTCGACATCGTGCGCGATGGATTCTCACGCGTGATCCTGGTCGCCAATGGCACGATTGCCGCAGACGGCACGCCGAAGGAGGTGCTAACGGCCGAGCGCATTAGCGCGGCGTGGGGGATCCCCTTGGAGCGCGCGGAGCGGCTCTAATCCTGCGAGGTTAGCGAGCTAACTGCGCTTGCGCGGCAGGTCGAGGAACGGGAGCGGCACCACGGTCGCAGGGATTTCGTGACGGGTCTCTTCGATCGCCCACTCCAGCCCAACGATGGTTCCGAGTGCTGCGTGCTTCGCTGGCAGGCGACCGAGGGCGATGGAACGCTTGAGCAGTGGTGAGAAGGTGCCACTCGTAGCGCGGCCGATCGTCTCGCCCTTGCGCGTGAGCGGAATCACCTTGCGCCAGGCGCGCAGCGGATGCTGGATCGGGTAGCCAAGGTCGAGGTAGGCGCTCTCAAAAACATTCAGGTCCAGCTCGAGGCCCACGAGTCGGTCGGGTGGGCCGCCTGCTGCAACCTCGTCCATGAGGGCGCGCTTACCAATGAACGACGCCTTGTCGAGGTCAACGAGTCGGTCGAAGCCGATCTCGTACGGCGACACCGCCTGGCTCGGGTGGTGGGCGGTGCGCGAGGAGTAGTAATCGACGCCGGCCATGATCAGGCCCGCCTCGAGTCGCGCCACGTCGAGCGCCTCCATGCCGGCAACGCGCAGCGTGTGCGCCTCGCCAGCCTTGATCAGCGCATCCCACACGGGGAGTCCTGAATCGAACGGCATGAAGAGCTCGTAGCCGAGATCGCCGGAGTAGCCGGTGCGCGAGACGCCCACGGCGACGCCATTAATGGTCACGTCGGCGCGGCCGAAGAAGCCGAGGTCGCTCATGTCGCGGCCGACGGCAGCCGAAAGAACGTCGCGCGAACGTGGCCCCTGGAGCGAGACACCGCAAATCGTTTCGGTCTGGTCTTCAATGGTGACGTTCAGGCCTTCGGCGGTGGCGTCAAGCCAGCCGTGTTGCGGTTCGGCAGAGGTCCAGAAGTACGAGCCGTCGGAGAGCAGTGCAACGGTGCCGTCATCGAGGACGCGACCAGTCTCATCGCACCATGGGGTGTAGATCACTCGCATCGGCTTGATGCGATCGACGCGACGGGTGATCACGCGATCGACCAACTTGGCGGCGTCGGGGCCGGTGAGGCGGTACTTGCACATCGGGGTGATGTCGAAGAGTGCGGCTGAGAAGCGGACGGCGTGATACTCCAAGTCGTGGGCCGGCATGTACGAGTCGGCGATGAAGAATCCCGACCAGTTGCGCCAGCGGCGTGCCTGGTTGAGTTCTGCCGTGCGCGGGTGGAACGGCGTCTCAAGCGGCATGCGTCCCTCCCTCTCCCTCAGCGGCCTAGGCGGTACCATTGCCCGCACCCGCATCCTAGCGATTCGGGGCGAGGTTGGGAGGGACAGTGGCGGAACGGTACGACGCGATCGTTGTTGGCGGTGGGCATAACGGCCTCACCACCGCGGCGTATCTTGCGAAGGCTGGACTGAAGGTCATCGTCCTCGAGCGACGTTCCGTTCTCGGCGGCGCAACCCTCACCGAGTCACCCGTGCCAGGCTTCAAGTTCTCGGTCGCCTCGTATTTGGTGAGCCTCTTGCGACCGCAGGTGATTCGCGAGCTCGACCTTGCCAAGCACGGCCTGCAGATGGCGCCGTCCGTCGGCACCTATACGCCACACTGGGATGGCTACCTTGATCGACGTACCGACCACGCCGACACCATTCGTGAGATTCGCAAGTGGTCGCACCGCGACGCTGACAACTACGACGACTTCAAGCAGACGGTCACCGACATCACCCGCTTCATTCGCCCCGCCATCGACCTTCCCGCCCCCGATCCATACGGCGACCCGAAAGAGTGGCTCGAGTACGCGGGCCTCGCCAAGGAGTTCGGTCACCTGCCGCTGCGCACCAAGGGAGCCCTGCTCGACTTGATCACCGGCAGCGCCTACGACTTCTTGCGCCGCTGGTTCGAGGGCGATCCGCTCATCGGCACCATGTCGGCGTCGGGGATCATCGGCACCTTCTTGGGAATTAAGTCGCCGGGCACCGGCATGGTCTTTTTGCATCACTACTTCGGCGAGATCGACGGCTCGTTCCGCGAGTGGGCGCTGCCGCAGGGTGGCACCGGCGCCGTCGCGGCGGCGATCGCGAGCGCAGCGCAGTCGTTCGGCGCCATCACCCGCACCGACGCGCCGGTGAAGCAGGTACTGCTGCGCGGCGACAAGGCGATCGGCGTGGTGTTGGAATCGGGCGAAGAGGTCTACGGCGACACGATCGTCTCGGCGGCCGACGCCAAGCACACCTTCCTCGACATGCTTCCCGCTGGTTCGCTACCAACAGACTTTGAGACGGCGATTCGCAACTTCAAGTTCCGCGGCAGCTCGGCGAAGGTGAACTTCGCCCTCGATGGCCTACCAACCTTCACGGCGGCCCCTCCAGGGAACGGTCACCTGATGGGCACCGTCAGCATCTCGCCAAGCCCGGATTATATGGAGCGCGCCTACGACGATGCGAAGCACGGCCACCCGAGCAAACGACCGTTCCTCGACATGTTGATTCCAACCCTGACCGACCCAACGATGGCCCCACCAGGGAAGCACGTCGCCACGGCCTTCGTGCAGTACGCGCCACATAAGTTGGCGCCAGAGCATGGCGGCTGGGACAACATCAAGGAGCAGTTCGGCGACCTGGTCGTCGACACCATTGCCGAGTTTGCACCGGACTTCCGCGACAAGATCGTGGGGCGCCAGGTCATGACCCCGCTCGATTTGGAGCGCACCATCGGCCTCACCGAGGGGAACATCTTCCAGGGCGAGATCCTGGTGCAGCAGATGGCCTTCAACCGACCGGTCAGCGGCTGGTCGCGTTACAAGACGCCGATCCGCGACTACTGGCTCGCCAGCTCCTCGGCGCACCCAGGTGGCGGCATCATGGCGGCACCTGGCCGACTTGCCGCCCTCGAGATTCTGAAGAGCAAGCGAGGAGAGGCGTAATGCCCGCCAAGAAGTCCGCGCCAAAAGGGGCGCCGATGAAGTTGAAGCCCACCGCCAAAGCTGGCAAGCCGGAGTTGCCACCAAAGGTGCAGAGGACACCGCGCGTCGCAACGCCCGCCGTCACCGCCGATGTGGTGGTGATTGGTGGCGGACACAACGGTCTCGTTGCTGCCGCCTACCTTGCACGCGCCGGCATGAAGACCATTCTTGTCGAGGCGCGCACCGAGCTTGGTGGCATGGCCCTCACCGGCGATATTGACGGCGTTCGCGCCCCAATGCTCGCGCACACCGTCGGTCGCTTCCGACCGCGCGTTGCCCGCGACCTCGGCCTGCAGGGCAAGGTCAAGCTCGTCGAGCCTGAGGCGCGCAACTTCGCGCCGCACCCACCGGACGGCACCGCGATCACCTTGTGGCGCGACGCCAAGCGCACCGCCGCCGAGCTCGCCACCCGAGTCAACGGGG
>CAINNT010000057.1 GCA_903851225.1 uncultured Chloroflexota bacterium | reverse complement strand
CCTTCGCTCACCAACACGGCGCCGCGGTGGACCGTGATCATTGTCTCTGTGGCGGTTGCCACATTTGAAATGCCTCGGGTGCTTCCTGCACTCAACTCTGCGGTGTCGAGTGTCAATCGCACGCCGGTAGCAGAGACGGTCGCTTCACCACCCCAGGGCGTCAGTGAGATCACGCGACCGATGCCTCCGCGCAGAGTGAGCGATGTGCCACCTGATAGCAGGTGCGTTTGCGTGTGCTCATCAAGGATCTTCACCGTGACGGCCCTGCAACGCGGGTGCGCCAACAGCGCGAGTGTGCCGACGGCATGATCGCTGCGGCCACCCCACGTGCAGAGGAGGGTGATCTCCGTTGCGCCAGCATCGAGTGCTGCAAGCACTGCAAGCTCGGTATCGGTTGCATCTTTGTTGACCGAAAAGCGCGTCACCGTCACGCCGGCCGCCTCGAGCTCAGTGATCTCGCCAACGCCCAGCGAATCAAAGTCGCCGATGACCCGATGAAGTGGTAGCGCAAGCGCAGCCGCGTGCCGCGCGCCGCCGTCGGCGGCGATAACAAGGGCGACATCTCGCCAGTCGGGCCAGCGGGCATCGAGCACCGCCGGGTCAGGTCGATCGCCCCCCGCAAGGATCAACGCGCGCACAGATACCTCGCTCTCTATCGCGCGGGGTGCACCTGCGTCCTCCCTTCGCCGGCATAACCCGGATCAGGTTCGTAGGGTTCGCGGACCAACCGCATCTCAGCGCCCGATGGCGCTCCCCTGTCGCGATGGATTGAGTTTAGCGCTTCGGGCCGTCGAGAAGTGCCGAAACCCACGCAGCAACGGAGGGTGCGTGCTCGTGCGCGTCCGCCTCGTAGAACTCGTCGGGATGAAAGAAGGGCGAGTGAATACCCACGGCGCGAACCCCCGCGGCGCGCGCCATGCGCACGTCGTCGAGGGTGTCGCCGAGGTAGGCGGTCTCGGCCGGTGTGGTGGCATGGCCGAGAGCGGCGAGACCGCGGCGCAGCGGGGCGGGGTCAGGCTTCTGCTCCACCGCATCGTCGCCGTAGACGGCCGCACCGATCAGGTCGGCAACGCCGGTGCGGCGGAGTTGCACAGCGACAACCTTGCGATCGCCGGCGGTGACGATGCCGAGGGGGATCCCTGCGGCGACGAGTCGCTCCAGCGCCGGGTAGGCGCCAGGGAGAAGCTCTGCCTCGTGCCCCTTATAGGCACCGTGCCAAACGGTTGCGGCCCCCTCAACCAGATGCTCGGGAACACCGAGGGCCGCATACATGCGACGCCAGTTCGGCGAGAAGGCGGCCCCATATCGTTCGCGAGTGAGGGGCGGGAGACCAAAGGACCTCATGACCTCGACGTTGGCCTCGTAGACGTGTTCCGTCGTATCGATCAGGGTCCCATCCCAGTCGAATAACACGGCCTTCATGGGCGTAGCGTACGTCGCGCCTAGAATCGCTGGGTGAACGAACGTGCCGACGCCCCGATTCCACGTGGAGCCAGCGAGCCGAAGAGTCGCATCAGCGACTTCCCTGGCGGCCTTCGTGTTCGCGCCACCTGGGGAAGCAGCGGGCAAGCCGCGGCGGTCTTTGCCCTCTCGGAATCCGGTGCGACCCTCGTAGACCACGGCGCGCTCGGCGCTGGTGCGGAGGGTGATCCCGATCGACTCTGTCGCATGGAGCTCCGCGTCGAAACGCCGGCTGGCGCTTGGGCGGTACGACTCGCCACGGTCATCTACGACGAGCCGCGCGCGATTCACTGGGATGACGCGCAACTCTTTGTTGTTGGCTACGGCTTCACGGTGTATGCATTTGGTGCACGCACCGGCACGCTCGCTTGGAGCCACCAAACCGGTACCCCCGTCGTCGAGCTGATCGCATCGCCTCGGTTCGGTCATGTGATCGTGCAGAGCGAAGTCGAAACGTGGGCGATCCGTGGAGATGGAGAGGTGCGTTGGCGTCTGGCGCACAACGATGTCGTGGGTGCCGCCGAGCTCATTGGCGGTCGCCTCATCGTGACAAGCATCAACGGCGACGTGCAGGCGATTGATCCCGACACGGGGCGACTTGGCGCATGAACCCGCTCATCGTTGTCGGCGTACTGCTCGTTGCCTTCGGACTGCTGCTCTCGCGTCGTGCCGACGAGCGCACGCGGGCGGGGCAACTCCTTGCCGGGCTCTCGCCTGTTACCCCCACAGAGGCGCTTCGACTTGCTGCGTTGCGAGGCGATCCTTCGCCGTATCTCGCCATCAAGGGAAGTATTGATGCCGCCGAAATCTTCGAAGACGAGAACCATCGACCGCTCGTCTATCGCCGCGAGCGTGTCTCCATTGCCGACGAGGGTGGCTGGCGCGTGATTGATACCGCCGAGCGCAGCCTCCCCTTTGTGGTGAGTGATCCGAGTAGTTCGATCAGCATTGCCACCGCCGATCTTGCTGACGGGCTCGTGGTGGTAGAGCGTCGGTGGGAGGGGAGCGTCGCCGAGCTCCATGCTGCAGCGCGCGAGTATCAACAGGCCGAAGCGGCATCGCTCGTGGCCGCGATCGCTGCACGCGACCCTTCTCGCGCCGCGCGTGTCAGCCTCGAGCAGATCAGTAGCTTGGATCGAGCGACTGCAGCGGGGCACCTTGTCGATGGGGAGCTGCGGGCGGGCGCCGGTCGACCACTCGTGGTCACTACCCTTGAGCGAGCAGAGGCGCTCCGCCTCTTGGGGAGCGAGGGGCGCGGCCGACTTGCTAGCAGCACCGCGGCGCTCGCCGCTCTGGCGCTCGGCCTTCTCCTCCTTCTGGGCGGCATTGTCATGGCACTCGCTGCGCCCGCCTTGGGTGCCGATGCGGCGAGTCCATCCCCCACACCAACGCCAACGCCTGAGTCGGGTGATGCACGCAACGGCGGGGTTGGCGTAGGTCCTGGCGGCCTGCTCGGACTTGTGGCGATGTTCGCCCTGCCACTCCTCTTCGCCGCAGCGATCGTGTTGGTCACGCGACTCGCGACTCGTTCACGCCGCTAACCCGATACGATCGCGCCATGAGCACCAAGCTGTACGACGTCAACGCGATTCGCGCGCGATTCCCTTCATTGGCGAACACGCTCCCCGATGGACGACCGCTCAGCTTTCTCGACGGCCCCGCAGGCACTCAGGTGCCGCAGGCGGTCATCGATGCGTATCGCGACTTCTTCTTGCACGCCAACGCCAACTCCGGTGGTGCCTTCATCACCTCCCAGCGACAACAGCAGGTCGAAGACGAGGCACACCGCGCCGCTGAGGATCTGCTGAATGCGCCGAACGAGACAGTCAAGTTCGGCGCGAATATGTCAACGCTCAACTTCCAACTCTCGCGATCGCTCGCGAAGGGCCTGAAGCCTGGCGACGAGGTGATCGTCTCGCAGCTCGATCACGACGCGAACTACAGCCCGTGGCTCTGGCTCGCCGAAGACTTCGGACTGACCTTGCGGGTCATCCCGATTCGCACCAGCGATGCCACCCTTGACATTGATGCGTACGCGGCACTGCGCTCCCCTCGGACCAAGATCGTTGCGGTCGGCATGTCGTCGAATGCGGTCGGCACCATCAACCCATCAAAGGAGATCGTGCGCCTCGCCCATGAGGCGGGCGCATTGACCGTACTCGACGCAGTCTGTTCGGCGCCGCACTACCCGATCGATGTGCAGGCGCTAGACACCGACTTCCTCCTCTGCTCCCCGTATAAGTTCTACGGACCGCATGCGGGGCTCCTCTACGGGAAGCTGCCGCTCCTAGAGCGGTTTGGCCGCTACAAGGTGCGCCCCGCCCACGACCTGTGGGAGACGGGCACCCCGAGCTTCGAGGCGATGGCGGGCACCACCGCCGCCATCAACCACCTCGCCTGGATCGGGCGCGAGTTCGGGCATGCGGGTGCTCCAACCAGCCTCGCCGGTCGTCGCGCCGAGATTCGCGCTGGGCTCCAAGCGATCACCCTGTATGAACGAGAACTTGTCGTGCGCCTACTCGATCGACTTGCTGAGATCCCAGGGGTCAAGGTCTACGGCATCACGGACCGCGACCAACTCGATCACCGCACCTCGATCGTCTCGTTCACGATGGAGTGGGCGACACCAACAGAGGCAGCAACGCATCTTGGCACCGACGGCATCCAGGTGTGGGACGGAGACTTCTACGCCGTGAATCCCGTTGCTGCACTCGGCCTTGCTGAGCGCGGTGGCCTCCTACGCGTAGGCCTCATGTCGTACAACACGTCAGAAGAGGTTGACCGGCTGATCGCTTCGCTGAAGCATCTGGCGAAGGCGCGCGGCGTCCACATCAGCTGATGGGCGCTCCGCTCATTCTCATCACCGTCGCCGATCACGACGACGCGGGCGATGCTGCGCCAATCCACCTGATCAATGCGCGCTACGCCGATGGCGTGCGACGTGCTGGCGGGATTCCGATGCTGATCAGTGCCAGCGCCAACGAAGAGCAGCGTGCCACTGCATTCGAGACAATGGATGGCCTGCTCCTCTCTGGTGGTGCCGACATAGATCCGGCGCGCTACAACGAACCGATCGATGGAGCCATTGGCATTGAGCCAGCGCGCGACGCGCTGGAGTGGGCGGCACTTGATGCCGCTGATCGTCGAGGCGTTCCCGTATTCGGCATCTGCCGCGGCTTGCAGTTCTTGAACGTGCACCGCGGCGGCTCGTTGTTGCAGCACGTGGAGGGGCAGGTTGGTGCGGCGTATCCAGCTTCGCCCGCGCTCTCGCATCCGCTCAACGTGCAAGGCGGCACCAAGCTGGCGCAAATCCTCGGTGATG
>CAINNT010000056.1 GCA_903851225.1 uncultured Chloroflexota bacterium | reverse complement strand
GCATCGGTGCCGTAGCGGAACTCCACGCCGAGGCGACGGGCGAGCCGCTCCATGGCGAGCGGCGCTTCATGCATGCCCCCCTGCGGATGCCAGGTGCCGAACTTGGCCTCGATGTACGGAATCGAGAGGAAGGCACCGGGCACGCTCTGCGGTGTTGAGCCCAGGTAGATCGACTTGTAGCGCATTACGTGGCGGATGCGCTCGTCATGGAAGGTGCTGTTGATGCGGCGGCTATACGGCGTTGCGGCATCGAGACGAATCCCCGCGAGCCATGACATCGGCGCGAGCAGGCTGAGTGGGCTCAGCGACTGACGGAAGAAGGTCTGATCAAGTTCGCGCCAAAGCTTCTCGCCGCGGCGCATGAAGGCGGGGATCCCCGCGGCGTCACGCGGGTCAAGTGCGCCAAAGCTTGCAGCGAGTTTGTCAAGGTCGCTCGATGTTTCGAGGACGCTGCCGTCGGCGAAGTAGGTTCGCGACGCCGGTTCTACTTTAAGGAGGGTGAGGTCGTCGCTGCGCTTCGCGCCGGCGGCGCTCCAAAGCTGATCGAAGAGTTCTGGCAGAGTGAAGATCGTGGGGCCGCTATCCCAACGATACGGGCCGATCTCGCGCCGGCCCATCTTGCCGCCAGGGCGTGTGCCGCGCTCAACGACGGTGACGTGCACCCCTTCGGCGGCGAGGCGAATGGCGGTGGCAAGGCCGGCGAGTCCGGCACCTACGACTACGACGCGCTTCGGCGCGACGCTCATCGGCGTTGCAGAACGGCGCGACCGACGGAGACGCCGAGAGCGATCGCGGTGCCAGCCATGGCGAGGATGCCGGCAGGAATCGCCGCAGCAACGCTGACGGTCAGCAAGACCAGCATGGTGATCGAGGCGCCGAGCGCCACGTTCGCAACAAGGAAGAGGCGATAGAGGCGACGCCCCGCCTCACCACGTGCATCGCGACCGATGAAGCAGAGGGCGAGGTATGGGAGGGCGAGCAGCGCGGCCGCAGGTGTTCCTGTGGCGGTTGCGACGCCGAACCCGACAAGTGCAAACCACGCCGCGGCGAAGAGCGCCGTGCTACGACGACCAAGGAGCACGGCGATCGTGCGCACGCCAGCTGCTGCGTCTTCATCACGATCGGTGATGGTGGTGAGGGCGTGTGCGCCGATCCCCCAGGCTGCAAAGACCAGCACCGGCGCGTCGATCAGATTGGTGCTCCCCGCTGCGTGGAGCCCGACCTGCAGCGGAATGGCGTACAGCACATTGGTGAGCGAGTCCAACACGGGCCGCCCCTTCAGGCGCGTTGGTGGCGCGTTGTAGCCCGCGGAGAGAACGAGGAGTACCAGCAGAGAGAGGAGCGTTAGAGGTGGGTAGCTGGCGGCGACGAAGATGAGGAACGGGGCGAGCAGCAGGGTGCTGATGATCGCGTGACGCGCCAGCAGCGGCTTCGGCGTGAGGGCGCCCTCAACGCCACCCTTGCGCGGATTGCGCGCGTCGGTCTCAAAGTCGAAGTAGTCATTTGGCGCATGCAAGAAGTAGTTGTACGGGAAGAGGAAGAATGCGAAGAGCACGATATCGCTCGCGACAAGATTGCCGCGCAACCCAATCGCACCCCAGAGCAGCGGCATCGACGTGTTCAGCCAGAGCAGGGGTCGCGAGATCTCAATCGCCTTCACCAGATTGCGCATTGCGCCTCCTTCGTTCCCCCTCATCGTAGGGGAGGGGGCTACACTTGGTCTCTATGTCTGTAATCGCCCCGCACGTCACGTTACGCAGCCAAGAGCCGGCGCTGATGGCGCTCCCATGGACGAAGCCGTTGCGCGACTGGGCGGGCCCCGAGGTGGAGCTCGTTCCGCTCGAGGTCGGGCCTTCACGTCACCTGGTGCGCTTCGTGCGCGTGGCGGGTCGACTGCTCGCCGTCAAGGAACTCCCCGCTCACCTGGTGGAGCGCGAGTTCGCCATTCTGCGACGCCTTGAGTCGGCGGGGATGCCGGCCGTTGTGCCAGTCGGCGCCGTTGATCGTGGCGACGGCGAAGGGTTCATCATCACCGACTACCTGCGCGGCAGCATTCAATACCGACGACTCCTCAGCACCCCTGGAGCCGCAACGTCTGGCCAGTTTTCAGGACGACTCCTCGATGCGCTTGCGGTTCTCCTTGTTGATCTCCACAGGCACGGTGTCTGGTGGGGTGACGGCTCCCTCGCAAACGCACTGCTGAAGCGCGATGGCAACCGACTGCAGGCCTACCTCGTGGACGCGGAGACGGCTGAGTATCAAGAGCAGCTCAGCGACGGGCAGCGTCAGCACGACCTTGACATCCTGGTCGAGAACGTTGCCTTCGGTCTCGCCGATGCCGCCGCCGCCCTCGGTGGCAGCGAGATTGACACCGATGCAGCGGTGCGCGCCTCGGCCGCACTCCGCGATCGCTACACGGCACTCTGGGCCCAGCTCCATCTCCCGTTTGTGGCCAGCGCCAACGATCGCCGTGCCGTTGCAGTACGCATTCGTGAGCTGAACGCACTCGGCTTCGCCGTTGAAGAGTTGAGCCTCGATGTGACAGGTAGCGAGGGGATGCGGGTCTCGCTGGCAATCGCATCACGCCGCTTTCATGCCGAGCAACTGCTGCGCCTCACCGGCGTCGATGCCCTCGAGGGGCAGGCCCAGCTCTTGTTGAACGATCTGCATGAGTACGGCCTCTGGCACCAGATGCAAGGTGGTGAACGACTCGCCACCAGCCTCATGGCGGCACGCTGGCGCGCCGAGGTGCTCGAACCAACGCTGGTCCGCCTCCGTCCACACCTCGCCGCCGGTCGTGACGCGCTACAGGCCTACTGCGATGCGCTGGAGCACAAGTGGATCCTCTCGGAGCGCGCTGGTGCCGATGTGGGCCTCGATGCGGCTGTAACGGACTACATCAGCCTCGGTGCCCCCGCTCCCGAAAGCGCTCGTGTTGTCGGTGGTGATGCGGATTCGATCTCCGCGGAGGACGCGCTCGTCTCTGCTGCGGTACGTGCCGCCGATGAGGATGCCTCGCGATGACGCGTCGACGCACGCCACACGAGGTGCTCGGAGTCGCGCGTGGCGCGAGCGCCGAAGAGATCCGTGCGGCGCGTCGACAGCTCGCCCGCGAGCATCATCCGGATCGATTCGTCGACGATCAGAACGGCGCCGATGCGGCGACTCGCGAGATGGCACTCATCAATGCTGCCGCCGAGGCACTTCTTGCGGAGGCGTGGGCCGCCGATGAGATTGCGGTTGCGGAGGCGCCTGTTAAAGGTGGCCATAAGCCTGAGCGCCCGGTGACGGCGAGTGTAGTAGTCGACGCCGCCCCCGCGGCGAACGCGCGCACGAGTCGACCGGCGCCAATCAACTGGCGCCCCGAGCAGCCATGGGCACCACGCGCGCCGCGCCGCCCCGTCGGCCCACTTCCAGGTTCACCAGCTGGCCCAGTAGAGCGGAGCTTTGCGCCGCTTCCCGCCGACTATCGGCGACCGTCGCTGAGCGAAGCCAGCGCTACCGTCTTCGCGTTTGGCCGCTACGAGGGTGCGACCGTTGGCGATGTGGCTAAGCGTGACCCGGGCTATCTCGTTTGGTGTGCCGACAACGTGCGCCGCGATCAAGAGCTGGTCCGCGCGGCGAATGTGGTGCTTGATGATCTCGAAGAGCGCGGCGCACCACACCCGCCTCGGGGAAGTACTCGCCGCCCAACCGCGCCGCTCTTCGATCCCAACAGAGAGTTGGAGTAGTCGCCATACTGAATCT
>CAINNT010000055.1 GCA_903851225.1 uncultured Chloroflexota bacterium | reverse complement strand
CCCACGGGCCCCCGGGTCGACACATCTAGGGGTAGGATCGCCGCGTACGTGGAGGCGGCGTAGAAAGGGGGGTCTGTGGCAGGCGTATCGACAGCTCATCGCCCCCAACCGGCCGCGACCACACGCAGGGGTGAGGCGCTCATTGAGTTCCTCCTCCGAGCATCAGCGGCCATCGGCATCATCACCACCGTTGGGATTGTCACCGTCCTCCTCGTCGAGGCGCTCTTCTTCTTTGCCGAGGTGTCTCCCGTTGATTTCTTCACTGGGACGCGTTGGTCGGCCTCGATCTTGCCGTATGCATTCGGCGTTATCCCGCTCATCACTAGCACGCTCATGATCGCCTTCATTGCGCTGGTACTCGCGGTGCCCCTTGGCGTCCTAGCTGCAGTGTGGATGAGTGAGTTCGCAAGTCAGCGAGTTCGTTCCGTAATCAAGCCCGTTCTCGAAGTTCTCGCTGGTATTCCAACAATTGTGTATGGCTTTTTTGCGATCACAGTGATCACCCCGCTCCTGAAGGCAACCATCCTGCCTGACCTTGGCACATTCTCGGCGCTTTCGGCTGGCATCGTGGTTGGCATCCTGGTCTTACCCCTTGTCGCATCACTTACGGAGGACGCACTTCGCGCCGTACCCAGAGGCTTGCGAGAGGGTTCCTATGCGTTGGGAGCAACTCGGTGGGAGACAGTGCGCCGGGTACTCCTGCCGGCCGCTCTTTCGGGGATTGCTGCGGCGGTGATTCTGGCAATGAGTCGCGCTGTAGGTGAGACGATGGCCGTGGTACTAGCGGCAGGCACGAACCCGCAGCTGACGCTGAATCCAACAGAATCTGTGCAGACGATGACCGCATTTATCGTGCAAATCAGTCTCGGGGACACCCCAACCGAGAGTATTCAGTTCAAGGCGCTCTTTGCCGTTGGTGCGACACTCTTTGCGATCACCTTCACGCTCAACCTCATCAGCGCCTGGCTGGTGGCGCGCTATCGGAATGTGTACGAATGAGCACCCAGACGTCCACACGTCGAAAGGTTGCCAACGCCCTCTTTGGCCTTCTCGCATTTCTCGCAATCTTTGCAAGCCTTGTTACGCTTGTGGCGCTCTTGATTGATGTGGTTGCGCGCGGCGGGAGCAGTGTTGACCTGCAATTCTTTACCTCAGCGCCGAGCCGAATTCCCTCCAAGGCAGGAATTCTCCCGGCGCTTGTTGGGACGCTGTGGGTGACGACCCTTGTGGCGCTGTTGACGTTTCCAATCGGTGTTGCTGCGGCGATCTATCTGGAGGAGTATGCGGGGCGTGGACGCTGGTCGCGTCTGTTGCGCATCAACATCTCTAACCTGGCTGGCGTGCCTTCAATCGTGTACGGCATCTTCGGCTTGGCACTGTTCGTGCGGCTCCTTGGCCTTGGTCGCACGGTGTTTGCGGCAGCGCTGACCCTGAGCCTGCTCATTCTTCCTGTTGTGATTATCTCCAGCATGGAGGCGATTCGCGCGGTGCCATCGAGCCAGCGCGAGGCCGCCTACGCGCTTGGAGCTACGCGATGGCAGATGGTGCGCCGAGCGCTACTTCCCGCAGCGGCGCCAGGAATCTTGACCGGCATCGTGCTGGCCGTAGGTCGAGCGGTTGGTGAGACGGCACCACTGATCTTGATCGGCGCGGTCACCTTCGTAACATTCGTTCCTGTTAACCCCTTTGAAGACAAGTACACCGTGCTTCCGATTCAGATCTTCAACTGGGCAGGTCGCCCACAAACCGCGTTCCAGGAGATCTCTGCCGCGGCGATCCTCGTGCTTCTGGTGCTCATGTTCCTCCTCAATCTCGTGGCGATAATCCTTCGTGCGCGACTGTCGCGCTCGATCCAGTGGTGAGGTACCTTCTGTGCCAATGAACGAGCGTGAACCAGCAACGAAGCCAACGGTTGGTCAGCTCGGCGCAGCTGCCTCATCGAACGCCGCAGGGGAGACCCTCGGCTCATCATCAAATCCCGCGCTACAACTAGAAAACGTCAGTTGTTGGTACGGTGGCTTCCGCGCAGTGCGCGACGTGAAGTTGAGCATCCCCCGAAACAAGGTCACCGCCCTCATTGGGCCTTCAGGGTGTGGCAAGAGCACGCTCCTTCGCTCCATCAATCGCATGAACGATCTCGTTCCAGGAT